>JAFCZD010000579.1 GCA_019314525.1 Deltaproteobacteria bacterium | reverse complement strand
TTGCCTGGGGTCGACGCCGATCTGAGGGGTACACGCTTTTCCCTGACGGTGAAAAAGCGCGCGGACGCCAAGGCGCCTCTTTCGTTGCAGGTGGGCTTTGGTTTTGATGGGATGAAGGAGGCTGTGCAGAAGCTGAGCGTCAAGGGCATGAAGCTCGATCTCAAGGCCTCCGTCGATCACGGCCTGAAGATGCAGTTGCCGGCTGTGGTCTTCACCCCTGATGAGGCCGCAGGGCACATGAGCCTCGACGTTCGCTTGGCGAAGGTTCGCCACCCAGCCCTACCGCGCGCTCTGCAGGGCACGCACTTCGATATGCGCGCAGGCTGGCCCCTGGCAGGTCCCCTCGAGCTGAGCCGTTTGGCGCTGGATGTGCCTTCTTTTGGCGCCAAGGTGATGGCCAGTGGGCAGGTGCGGATCGGCCGGCACGACCTTCGGGCTCCGGCGCGGCTGCTGGCGCGCGGCTTGCCAGAGATGCGTTGGAAGCTCAAAGCGGGCCTTCGCAGCCCAGGCGCGGGAAAGCAGCGCTTGGCCCTCGTGCCAGGGCTCTCGTTGCGAGGCGGCGCGGGCGTCGAGGTGGCGCTGGCCACGCTCGATCGTGGGCGCTTGGCCGTGGACGGTCGGCTCTGGGCCAAAGACTTATCCTTGACCCAGAGGGCAAGCCGCAAGGAGGAGTTCGAGGGGCGCACACGGACCTTCAGCCGCACGCTCCACGTGCAGCGCTTGCAGGCAGATGTGCCCCTCAAACAGATTGTGCACCTCAAGCTCGCGCCCTTCAGCTGGAAGCTCCCGCCTCCACGGCGATCGATCTTCGAGAGCGCGGCCGCGGGCGCGACCTATGGGGTGGTGCGTCCCTTCCTTGGGCGTGGCGCCAACCTCGCCCTCGACGGCATTCGCGTGGTCGACCGCCTCGACGAGGTGGACGCTGTGGGCAAAAAGCGCAGCTCCGAGAGCACCTTGAACGTGGGCCGCACCCTGCTCGACCTGCAGATCTCCGACAGCACGGTGCTGCTCGACCGACTCTACGTGAGCCTCTTTGGCGGGGACATCTTCGGCGCGGTGCAGGTGCAGGTGCCCAGCCTGGCGCCCCTTGATTTACGTTTGCGTGTCGACACGCGACTCACGGCCATCGACTTTGCCTATCTTGACGCTGAGGCTCGCGCCCGCGGCGAGAGCGCCAAGGTCTCGGCCCTCGTGCGGCTCAAGACCCATTGGTCCACGCGAGATGTCTCAGGGCGGGTGCTCTTGACGGATCTGTCCATGAAGACCCTCGACAGCCTCCTGGCGTTTTTGGACCCGCATAAGGTCAACCCGTCCTTACAAGCCAACCGTCGCTTGCTCACCGCTTGGTATACACGCATGGTGGATCCCGAGGTGCGGCGTGTCTCCGTGTGGATCGATCATAGCCGACTTAATCTGGACTTGAAGCTGGGCGCGCTTTGGCCCTTTGGAGCGCTGTTGAGGCAGTCGCTCTCGCGGATGCGCATCCGGCGTGTATCGCTCAAGCCCTTTTTGCCGCAGAAGAAAAAGAAAAAGGAAAAAGGCGATGAGAAGCGCAAGCGTCGGCCTGCTCGCCACCATCGTGGTCGCTTCCTCGTGCGTTAGTGTCAAGGCAGTGGTGCTCGACCGGCGTACGCAGCTCGAAAATCAACTCTTGGGGCGCTTCGCGGCCCTTGAGCGGCAGCTGATCCTCGCCTCCTCTGTGCGAGGGGAGTCCCCGCCACGCGCGCAGGACAAGGCGCTCTCCCCGCTGCAAAGAGAGCTCGTGGAGGCGCAGATGAACCGCGCCTTCAACGCCGATGATGTCGAGGCGCTCAAGGACGCGAAGGTGGTGGGGGAGGGGCGCAGAGGGCTCTTGGTGCTGGCCGTACTGCCCACGGAGGTTGCGCGCGCCAAGCACGCTCGCCAGCTGATGGCAGCAGAAAACCGTGACAGAAAGACGATCTTTCGCGGCTTGATCGCGACCTCGGCGGAGCTCTCTGAGCGCGACCTTCCGCTCTTGCAGCGCATCTTCTTCGAGTTGCGCGCGCGCACGGCGCGAAGGGGCGAGCTGGTGGAAAACAAGAGGGGCGAGCTGGTGGCGGCCAAGGCGACAGAGATGGATCGCGCAACAGAGACGGATCGCGCGACAACGACGGATCGCGCGAAGCAGGAGCAGCGCTGATGCGTTGGATATACAAGCGTCGGGCATTCGAGTGGCTGAGCGTGGTCCTTGTTGGCTTCTGTGCTGCGTGCGGGACGGGGCCGCGCCCTGTATTGCGGGAGTACCTGCCTTTGGCTCCTCGGGCCGAGCTGGGGCGCGCCACCACCCTCGCGGCCTCTTCCAGTGACGAGCTGGCAGGGGAGCTTTCAGCGGATGGCAGGCAGCTGCTCTACGCCAGCGACCAGAAGGGGCAGCTGGACATCTGGCGCAAAAACCTCACCACGGGGGAGGTCGTGCGCATCACCGATGACCCCGCCGTGGACACCCAGCCGAGCTGGTCGCGGGACGGAAAGTCTTTGGTCTTCGTCTCCATGCGCAAGGACGCCAAGGGCGACCTCTATCGCTGGGCGGGCGGCAAGGTAGAGCGGCTCACCGACGGCGAAGCGCTGGAGGCCTTCCCACGCTTCGGCCCCGATGGTGCGCTCTATTACGCGCGTGGCGCGGTGGGCCGCACACGCATTGAGCGTCGCCTCCCTGGCGCAAAGACGGGGGAGCCCTTGACGCGTTGGGGAGCCACCCATCCAGCGATCTCCGCGGATGGTCGCTACCTGGCGTTTACCTGGACCGATAACGACCAGCGTGCGCGGGTGGTGCTCAAACGCTTGGCAGATAACAAGACCTGGCTCGTGAGCACCGCTGACTATGGGGCGGGTTTTCCCACTTTCTCGCCGGATGGGGCGCATTTGGCCTTCGTGCGTTTTTATCGCGGTGCACCTTTTGCTCCCCGGGAGCCTGGCGCGAAGAGTTCGCTCTGGCGCGTGGCTTTGGCGAAGGTGGTGTCGGGCCTCTCATCGAAAGAACTGATGGGCAACGCAGAGCAGCTCAGCAGTGATCGCGGCAGCGTGCTCTTGGCTCGATGGCATCGCCGAGGCATCGTCTTCACGACGCGTCGCGCGGGCAGCCTCGACGTGGGAATCGTGCCTTCAGGGGGCATCGTTCCACACCTTCGAGACGGGGCTGCGCAGCTGGCGTTGGCCATGAATCAGCATGATGTGTGGGATCGCCTGCTTTGTTTGCGAGCCCTCACCGCCTCAAGGGTGAAGTCAGGCGCTGATGTGAGGGCCAGGGCGCTCTACCGCAGCGCGCGCTTGCTCGTGGAGCAGGCGCAGTTTTCCAAAGCAGAGCAGGCCCTTGGGGGCATGATAGCGTTGGGCTCCGCCCCCTACGCTTCCTTGGCGCGGCTCGACCTCTTCGTCCTACCCGTGGCGCGAGAGGCTGAGGCACGACGGCGCGGTCGCAAGCACCGCTGGCGCGAGGCGTTGCGGGGCGCGTTGGCCCAGCTCGCCAAGCCGCTTCCGGCATCTGCTCCCTCACCGCGAGCACGCGCGCACCACGCCGGTCACGACACCCCGCGGCAGATCGTCGCGAGGGCGACCTTTCGCCTGGGTGAACTCTATCTGCGGGCAAAGAGCCCCGAGCTGCTGGCGCGCTACTATTTGACGCTCTTTTCACGATTCCCCCATCAGGCTCAGCTGCTGAGGCGCGCGGCCGACGCGGCCTTGACGCCTTTCTCTGCCTTGGCGCCCAAAGAGCAGATCGAGAGGTTGCGCGCCCTCGTTGACCAGCACCCAGACAAGCGACTCTTCGTGGCGCGGGCCGAGCGCCGCCTGGCGCGGCTCTACCAGGACCTTGGCGCTTTGGACCTCGCTGTGGCGGCCATGGCGCGAGTCGCGGACCTCGAGGGCGCGGCTGGCGATGCTGCCTTCGCCCTGGGTCGACTCTCGCTGCGCTACTCAGCGCAGCTGCGTCAGCAGGGGCGCGCCAGCGAAGCCATGGGCTTTTATGCGCGCGCCTTGACGGCCTACGAGAAGATCCTCAAGGAGCACGAAGAGGCGAGCGAACCGCACGCTCGCGCCAAGCGGGAGTACACGCGCCTGGCCCTCTTGGAGGCCTCGCAGCTGCGGAGCCGAGGAGACCTTGGGGCTGCTGAGAAGCGCTATAAAAGGCTCCTCGCTTTCGATGACAGCGTGCTCGCGGCGCATCGTGAGCTCATCGGCGTCGCTGCCGCGAGGGGCAAGCTGGAGGCCCTCAGGCAGAGCTATGAACGTCGTCTATCCAAAGATGCAGGCGACTTTGTCGCCACGTATATCGTGGGATACCTGGCCACCCTCGGTGAACCGGACGCAGGAGATATGAAGCAGGCGAGGAAGCTGCTCGAGCGCGCGCGCTCCATGCGCCCCCAGAGCGCTTTTCCTCACTTGACGCTGGGCTGGATCTTCGAGATGCGTGAGCGCTATTTGGGGGAGGCGAACCGCGGTTGGTTGGAGGAGGCGATCAGCAGCTATGAGCGCGCCTATGCGCTCAACGACGCAACGATCGATCCCCAAACAGAGTCGGACCTCTTGGTGAACCTGAGCAATACCTTCGTCGCGCTGGGTGGTGATTGGAAGCGCGTGCACCAATACTGCGCTCGCCGCGTCAAGCTTGGTTATCCCCTGCGCTCACCGGCCCAAGAGGCCTCTCAGCTGCTGAGCTGTGGTCGCGCGTCGTCGGCCGTGGGGCGCTATGGAGAGGCGCGTGACCGCTTCGAGCGTGGCCTCGAGCTTGGGGGGCGGCTCTCCTTGCCGCGCTTGCAGGCCGAGCTGGTGGCGCGGCTTGGGCTCAACGAACATCTGCGCGGTGACTACGCAGCGGCGGATGTGCTGCTGCGGCGCGCGCTGACGCGTCTCACCGCCTTAGGGCAAGACCGCGCGCTGAGCGGCTTGCGGCGCACGGTGGCCTATAACTTGGTGGTAGCGGGGCGCAAGAACGCCGCGTTGAAGGCCCTGGGCAAGGCTGAGGCGCAGCTGCAGGCCACTGGCGCGCCGGTCATTGGGGATTTTATCTCTGTAGGGGCGGCGGCCGCGGACCCAAGCACCGCACCTTTTGGGTATGGGGCCCAAGCCGAGCAGGGTGTGCAGTTGGCCATACGTGAGATCTCCCTGGAAAACGAAGGGCGTCAACGCGAGGCCCTCGC
>JAFCZD010000578.1 GCA_019314525.1 Deltaproteobacteria bacterium | reverse complement strand
GAGCTTGGCTCTTTGCCTGAAAACCAGATGATGGGGCCCTCTCGTGGGCCAACAGACGTGCTTTGTGTCGCCTGCCAGCAGCCCATGCACCTGCACTCCCTTGGTGAGCAGGGGTTGTGGGTGCACGTTTGCCCCGGGTGTTATGGCACCTGGCTCGCAGCAGGTCAGCTCGAGGCGATCAAGCAGAGCCATGTGGCTGAGATACTCGACAAGAAGACCAGCTGGAAGACGTGGCTCTTTCAGTTTCTTTTGGCGCTGCCGGTGGAGTTCAATCTTAAGCCTAAGGCCTTCGCTTGGGTCACATTCTCGTTGCTCGCGCTCAACACCCTTGCCTTCGCAGCCTTGCTCCTGGGCCCTACGGAGACCCTCGTGTTGGGCTATGCGCTCTACCCGGCGCTCGTGGGCGAGCAGCAATGGTGGGTCTCGCTCTTCTCCCATCAATTCTTGCATGGGGGCTTTCTGCACATCGGCATGAACCTCTACTTCCTCTACATCCTCGGCGATAACGTCGAGGATGCCCTCGGACACGTGGGCTTCATCACGTTCTATCTGCTCTGTGGCGTGGCCGGTGGCGTCGCGCACACGTTGATCGACGGCGGAAGCACCACGCCGATGTTGGGCGCGAGCGGCGCTATCTCTGGGGTGATGGCTGCTTACGCGGTCTTCTTTCGGCGCGCCAAGCTGACCTTCATGCTGGTGGTCTTCCAGTTCAAGCTCTCCGCCATGGCTTATGTCGGTGTCTGGTTGGCGCTGAACGTCGCCGGATTGCTGATGGGTGGGCAGGGCGTGGCTTGGGGCGCTCACCTCGGTGGCTTCGGCCTGGGGTTGGTGCTCGCGTTGGCTCTCGATGGTGTGGTGCTCACCCATCGTCCCCTGGTGCGTTTGTTACGCAACCATCGTCGCGCTCTGTGAGGTTTGCGGCCAAGCCTGAGTTCATGAATGATGCCGCAGAGGACAGCGGCGCCGTCTACGTTTTTCGCTGAGGCATCTGCTCGCATGGGGGCGAAGGCCTCAAAACCCAAGATGCTCCATCACGAATGATCCCTTGCGCTGAAACACCACGCCAGCGGCGTCTCCTCCGCTAACGAAGAGCCCATCTCCGTGCATGCCTTTCACAGGCAGCTTACGTCCCCTATGTGAGAACCCCTCATTCTTGCGGACAAGAACCTTCCAGTGCACCAGCCAGGCGAAGTCCTTGAACGATTCACCGGTCTGCGCGAGCTCGAGAGGCTGTGCAGAGCTTGCCAAACGTTCCTGGGTGCCGCCGGCCCAATAGACCATGAGCGTTGATGTGGTTCCAAGAGCTTCGATGGCCACTCGATCCATCTTGCCGTCGCCATTGAAGTCCAGCCGGAGTTCACAAACGAAGCTGTCCGCTGGACAGGGTTCCTCGGTAGTTTCCGATTCACAATAGTGCTTCCGTAGCGCTTTCTTGTGAGCAGCGCAGGCACTCCGCTTCGTCTTCGGTGGGGTGGGTGTCGTGGCCGTAGCGGGCTTGGAGAGCGCTCCAGCGTTCTCGGCAGGGGTTATTTCAGCAGTGTTGCGAGAACACGCACAAGCAAGAATAACGAGGAATGCGTAGCGAACCATGGAGACAAGCTAGCATTTGCTTTTGCTGGCTGCACGGCTGCTACGTTTGCAAGCCCGAGTCGACATAATCGGCGCTGACGGTCGGTTACAGCTGCGTTGTTTTGTAGTACGATCATTTCACCTTACACTCGGCATTGGGGGCAGGGGTCGATCAACGGCCGGCGGTTATCGTGTGGGTTATCCGAGCTGAAAGAGGGTCTTCATCGTGGGGTGGGGCCGCTGGAGGTGCGTGATGGAGACGATGACGCGAAGGGTTGAGAACCAATGGCGGACCTTTTCGATCAGAGCACAGCAAAACGCCAAAGTGGCCCGACCGAAGAAGATGTGGATGCCTTGCTCACAGCCCAGCTCGCGGTGGCGTGGGCTGGCGAGGGCGGCGATGAGGAGCCTCGTCTTGGCTGGTGGAAGTCCGATCTTGTCAGCGAGTTTGGTGGCGAGGATCTCTTTCGGCAGATGCTTCCCCATACATGGCGCTGGGCCACGCTCCAAGCAGCGCGCGAGGCAGCTCGGCGCATGGATGCTGGGTTGCGCGACAAGGATCACAACCCCGACCAGGTCTTCTCCCTCTTCCGCTTTGGCTTCGATATCGATCAGCGCGTAGACGAACGCTTGCATGATCTCAAGCGCTCTGGCGTGACGCCCACCGCTGCGCTTCCCGGCCTCAAAAAGGCTATGCAGGCTACCTGGGATGCCTCGACTTTCGTTGGCTGGTTGAAAGAGTCGTGACAAAGCTCGACCATTACGCCGAGCTGCTCGGCCAGGTGAAGGCGCGCATCACCGGGGCACAGGTTCGCGCGGCTCTTGCGGCCAGCCGGGAGCTACTCGTTCTGTATTGGGAGATTGGTCGACTGATTGACGCGCGTCAGGCCACGGAGGGCTGGGGCGCTGGCGTGATCCCCCGGCTCGCGCACGACCTTGGCAGCGAGCTGAACGACGCTCGTGGCTTTTCTGAGCGCAACCTGAAACGGATGGTCCAATATCACCATGCCTATCCCCAGCTCGGCGAACTGCTGGAGGCGGGGGCTGGTGGCTCGAGCTCCACTGGTGCCGATGCCTTGGCCCCCAGAAATGGGCCACGGGTTGTGGCCCAATCGGCGATTTCCGAAGAAGCCCGTGGGCCACAGGCTGTGGCCCAACTCGCAGCGCCCTTGCCGCAGGCAGCGTGCGCGCAGCTTTCACTGGGTCTTCCATGGGGTCACAACATCTTGTTGTTACAGAAGGTTTCGGGTCTCACTTCCCGCTTGTGGTACATGCAGCGGTGCACCAGCGAGGGTTGGAGCCGTGACGTGCTGGGCCTGATGATCAAGAGCCAGGCTCATGCTCGCCAAGGTGCTGCGACGACGAACTTCGACGCGTGCCTGTCTACACCCCAGTCGGACTTGGCTCGCCAGACCTTGAAAGACCCCTACGTTTTTGACTTCCTGAGCCTCGACTCCGGGTTCCGGGAGCGTGAGCTGGAGCTCGGTTTGCTGGCGCACCTGGAGCGCTTTCTGCTTGAGCTTGGTGTGGGGTTCGCGTTCGTGGGTCGACAACACCACGTCGTGCTCGGTGACGACGATTTCTACCTCGATCTGCTCTTCTACCACCTCGAGTTGCGATGCTTCGTGGTCATCGACCTGAAGGTAGGCTCGTTCAAGGCGGAGTTTGCTGGGAAGATGAACCTCTACCTCAACCTAGTGGACGACACCCTTCGCCACCCCACCGACCAGCCGTCGATTGGGCTCATCCTCTGCCAGGACAAGAAGCAGATCTTGGCGGAATACGCTCTGCGTGGCATGGACAAGCCCATGGGGGTGTCGGCCTACGAACTTACGCGGGCGCTTCCCGAGCAGCTGGCGTCAGCCCTCCCGACCATCGCGGCCATTGAGGCCGAGTTGGCTAGCGAGGAGCCGGGGGAGGAGAATGCGTCATGACGACGCGGGCTGACCTTCTACGGCAGGAGACTGCGGTGGGGCTCGATGTGGAGACCACGCTGCGTAGCCGCACGCTTTGCCTGGTACAAATCGCTGGGAGCGAGGCGACGTATCTCATTGATGCCCTTGAGATTGGAGATCTATCATTATTGGCGGGGATCCTAGGCGACCCAGATGTGACGAAGGTCATTCACAATGCGGAGTTTGAGCGTGCGGTGCTCGGGAGG
>JAFCZD010000577.1 GCA_019314525.1 Deltaproteobacteria bacterium | reverse complement strand
GGACGGCCTCGCGGATCTCCGTCAGGTAGCTCTTCTCGCTGCCGCTGTTGTCGGCCACGAGCACCACATCCACCAGGCCAGTGCCCTGTTTGCCAAGCTGCAGGGCGAGGGCATCGCCCCAATCGCCATCTTCTTCGCGGGTCTGGACCTGAACGTCCACATCCTCGCTGTCCAGGTCGATGGGTTCGCCCTTGTCGTCCATCAATGAGACAGCCGCGCCCACCTCATCTTTTGCTTTGACGGCGACATGAGCGACACCTAGATGGAGAGTTTCGCCTCCACAACCCATGAGAAATAAGATGACAAGACCGCTGGATACATAAACCTGCATGTTGATCTGATAGCTTACTTTGAAGAAAATACAAGTAGGATGGCTTACTTTGGCGTGCTAGGCGTGGAAGCAGTCTGCTCAAGAGCCGCATGTCGCGGCAGATCCGCTGAGTCCAGTAGAAGGCAGGCTCTCTCCGGCTGCCTGCTTGTCCCCGCCGCAGGTGCTGTTCTTTTGAGGAGCGCTTTCAGGCTCGAACTCGGGTTTGAACGTTCCAAGCCCGTCACATTGCTGACCAGAGACGGCCGAGAGGGACTGCCGCAGGGCGCCAAGGGTTTGATAGCCCACCAGGCGCGCGACCTCCTCGCCCTTAGTGTCCAAAAAGACGAACGTGGGCACACCACGGATGCGATAGTCTTTTGCGAGCTTGGGGCTGTTGTCGAGGTCGACCTTGACCACATCGACCTTACGTCCATCGCAGTCACGTTCGATGACACCCACCGTGGGGATCATCTGGCGACAGATGGAGCAGCGGCGTGTCTTGAATTGCACCATGCGGGGACGAGAGGTCGCATGGCCGATGGGTGGATCGATGGCGGTTAGTTTCATCGCACCTTTATTCTTTGACGCTGGCGCTGAGGAGCGCGCGATGAGTTCAGCTGCTGGAGCGGCCGTGACCCCCAACATCAGATAGAGGCCCACACCCGCGAGGAGGACACCGCTGAAGCGCTCGAGCTTGGGCAGCAGCGGGGAGATCTTGCGGATCATCTGGCGTGCTGCGTCGCCAAAGAGCGAGAGCACCAAGAGCGGCATCACGAAGCCCAGCCCATAAGCGCCGAGATAGAGCCCGCCTTGGAGGGGATCGGAGGTTGCAGAGGCCGTGTAGGTCAGCACCGAGCCGAGGATCGGCCCCACACAGGGCGTCCAACCCGCGCCAAAGACCACGCCCATCACCAGCGCGTTGAGCCAATGAAAGCGTGTCTTGAGCTTGGAGTCGTCGATTCGTTTTTCCCGTTCGAGGAAGCTGATCTTGAGCACTCCCAAGAACTTCAGCCCGAAGAGGAAGATCAGCAGGCCACCCACAAGGACGAGCTGCACGCGGTACTCGGTGAGCAGGCTTCCCAGGGAGGTCGCGGTGAGACCAAGGCTGACAAATACGATCAACAGACCCATGGAAAAGAAGATCGTGCTGAAAAAGAGCGAAAGGCGCGTGCTCAAGCTCTTGGCGCCGCTCACTTCGCTTGCGTTTCCCAGCAAGAGTGCAAGGTAGATCGGGATTAACGGCAGGACGCAGGGCGTGACGAAAGTCAGCAAGCCAGCGCCAAAAATTCCTAAGATTTCAAGACCCAATGTTCAAGCTCCGGCTGAGGCTGTTTCTCTTGATGTGAGTGGGTACGCCGCAACGGGTTGGACGGTCACACCGACTGCGCACCTAAGAGAGACGCCATGTCTCCAACCTGTTTCAAAGAATATGTGGGGTGATGTCGGCTCAGCGCGAACGTCAGGTCAGCTCAAATGCCATTTGACAAGGGAGCGGTTTGCATATAGAGATATCTAGATGTTGCTGGAAAGGGTATTAGCCTAGATGCAGAAATCCATCGCCAAAGACCCCGAGCTCGCAGCGCAGGTCGCGGAGGTTCTCAAAGCCATCGCGCACCCGCTACGCGTGCGGATTATCGCTGTCTTGGTGGATGGGCCACAGCATGTCAACGCGCTGGCAGAGATGCTCGACGCAAAACAGGCCGTGGTCTCGCAGCAGCTGCGCATCTTGCGCATGCGCAGCCTGGTGAGCGTCGCCCGTGAAAACGGTTTCGCCTACTATCGACTCGCTGAGCCCAACCTTCAGCAAATGATCCAGTGCATGGAAGGATGCCGCCTCTAGTGTTGCGTCTCAAAAAGCTTGTTCTCTCCGAGCGCCTCTTATAAGTCGCAACACTCTTGCGCCGCGGAGGCGGCGCCAAAAGAAACAGAAGGCAGCATCTCAGCGCTTCTTCTTCTTCTTGCCCTTGGGTCGGCTGCGGGCCTTGTCCAGCGTAGCCTCGAGAGCATCAGCGAAGGTCTCTATGACTTTCACGCGCGCATAGCGCTTGTTGTTGGCCTCCACCAGCGTCCAGGGCGCGCTGCGCGTGCTCGTGCGTGCGATCATCTCGTTGACGCTGATCTCATAAGCGTCCCATCGATCGCGGTTGCGCCAGTCTTCATCGGTGAGCTTCCAGCGTTTGAAGGGGGTTTCCTCCCGCGCCTTGAAGCGCGCGAGTTGCTCCTCTTTGGTGATGTGCAGCCAGTATTTGCAAAGCACGATCCCATGGGCTGTGAGCCGGTCTTCGAAGTGGTTGATCTCGGCGTAGGCGCGCCGCCATTCCTCCTCGGTGGCGAAGCCCTCGATGCGCTCCACCAGCACTCGCCCGTACCAGCTGCGGTCAAAGAGCGTCACGCGGCCTGCACGAGAGAGGTGGCGCCAGAAACGCCAGAGGTAGTGTTGCGCGCCCTCCTCATCGGTGGGCGCGGCGATGGGGATGACCTGGTAATTTCGTGCGTCGAGGGCTGAGGTCAAGCGGCGGATGGCGCCTCCCTTACCGGCAGCGTCCCAGCCTTCAAAGAGCAGCAGTGCTGAGAGGCGTCGTTCACGAGCCAGTCGAAAGAGTTCACCCACGCGTGCTTGCTGCTTCTGCAGCTCGTCATTGTATTGCTTCTTGGGCAAGGCGAGGGACATATCTAAAGCTTGCAGGATGGTCTTTGGTGGCTTTCTTTCGTCCTCGTTCACCTCTGGCGAGGTCTCGCTGGCGCTCTCGCTGGCAGCTTCACTGTTGCTGGCGTTGACGCTGGCGCTGTGAGTAGCGAGGCGCTTTTCGATGGCTTGATGGATATCCCGGGCCACTGTCACCACACGATACTCTGGGTCGCGCCCCTCGATGATGGTCCAGGGTGTGTCGCCTGTGCTCGTGCGCATGATCAAGCGCTCAGCGGCGGCGATGAACTGCGGGTAGAGTTCGTAGTGTTTCCAGTCCTGAGGGGTAACGCGCCAGCTCTGCAGGGGGTCGCTCTCCAGCACACGTAGTCGCTTCTTCTGCGCCTTCTTATCGAGGTGCATCCAATACTTGAGGATCAGCGTGCCGTCGTCGGCGAGGATCTGCTCGAAGGTGCGAATGCGCGCGAGGCGTTGGTCGAGGTCGACCTCACTGATGGTGCCATAGGCGCAGTCGATCACGGGGCGCGAGTACCAGGCCGAGAGGAAGAAGCCGATCTTCCCCTTGGGGGGCAGGTCACGCCAATAGCGCCAGAAGGGCGGCCGCTCTGCCTCTTCTTCGGAGGGGGTCCCGTAGGCGCGGGTCACCGTCCAACGCGGGTCGAGCCAGGAGCTGAGCACGTTCACCGTCTCGCCCTTCCCGCCGCCGTCCACCCCCGCGAACACGATGACCACCGGGAGATTCGCCTGGCGCAACCGCTGCTGCACGTCGATCAGCGCTAAGCGCAGGTCCGGCTCCAGTGCCTCGAAATCCTCTTTGGTGAGCTTATGTCCCAGCTCCGCAGCTTCGAACATCATCAACCTCCCCGTTGTGCCCTTGGAGAATACCACCGGAGAGGTCGCAGGTGGGAGGGGAGTCGAGAGGAGTCGCGATCCGCTGCTAGCGGGCGGCAAGACTGTTATACTCCCCTCATGTCCTCGCCAAGAGCCTACCCCGCTTTCGTCGCCCGTCTCTTCTGGGATGTGAACCCAGACACGGTGGATCTCGATCAACATCGTGACTATGTGATGGAGCGTGTGATGGGTCGTACATCGTGACTATGTGATGGAGCGTGTGATGGGTCGTGGCACCTGGGCGGCGATGTGTTGGCTCCGGGAGCGCTACTCCCAGGAGGAACTGGCTGATTTTGTGAGGCGTAAGGGGCATCGCCTGCCACCTCGAGAGGAAGCGTACTGGGGGCTGATCACGGGGGTGGATGTGAAGCAGCGCCGAGGTGGAGGTCAGCCTTCGTGGGCAGAACCATGCGGTTGACAGACGCCCAGCGCGCCGCTCTAGAACTCTTGGCGTCCAGGCTACAGCCCGATACCTACCTCGCTGGCGGCACCGTGGTCGCGCTTCGAGTGGGTCACCGTGTGTCTCACGATCTTGATCTTTTCACGTTGCACGATCCAGAGGCGCTGGCGGAGCCCTTGGCGCAGGTCTCTGGTGTCCAAGTGACCACCCGTGCGCCGGGGACACTCTATCTGGAGGTCAAAGGCGTGCCGGTAAGCGTGATTCGCTACCGCTACCCACTCTTGGCTGCGTTGGAGCAAGACGAGTGTTCCCCTGTCCCGCTCGTTTCCGTGCGAGACCTGATCTGCATGAAACTCTCAGCCATTGCGGCTCGCGGTGCGCGCCGCGATTTTTGGGATTTACACGTGATGCTTCAGGGCAGCGCTCTTGAGTTGAAAGAAGCGCTCGGGTGGTACCGTGAGAAGTTCGCGCAGCAAGACATCGGGTACGTCGTGCGGAGCCTGACCTATTTTGCAGAAGCAGAGGCCGAGCCCATGCCCTCAGAACTCGATGAGGCAGGCTGGCGTGACGTGAAGGGTGACTTGAGGGCGTGGGTGAAGGCGCTCTACCCAGAGCTACTGGCCGAGCTTCACGTCGGGTAGCTTGAGAGGTTTTCCCGGCGCGGTGGGCAGCCCATCCCCACCAAGGCTGCTCCCGCCAAGACCACCCCCACCAAGACCACCCCCACTGG
>JAFCZD010000576.1 GCA_019314525.1 Deltaproteobacteria bacterium | reverse complement strand
ACGCCTTGGGGTATTCCCAAAAAGAAGATCGGCGCCGGGGCGGACACCCACGACGCCGAGAATTGGCGTTGGATTGAGCCAACGTCAAAGAGCAACCCCAGCAGATCATGAGGTGCCATGCAACGTCAAGGAGCAACTTGTAACGGATTCAAGAAACGGGTCGGGGATCTGGGCTTTGACAAGGTCTGCGACCCACGTGTGTCCGGTAAGGTGTACATCCTCGCCCTATCCCCCCTAACGTAATCTATTCCGGCGCGGCATACTGATCTCCTCAAGGAGGTACGGCATGGACAAGCGAATTGCGGAGTTCCGGAAGATCGCCGCGCGGGTGCGCAATGGCCGCAAGAGTGGTTCTCGCCCCTATCCGGAAAAGGCGAAGAAATTGGCTACGGCGTATGCGCGCGAGCGTACCGCCGCCGGTGACAGCTACTCGTCGATAGCGAGTGAGCTGGGCATTGCACAGACGACCATTACGGCCTGGTTGGAGCCGGCGTCGGCCGGCTTCCGTCGGGTCCGCGTGCACTCAGAGAAACGATTAGCGGCGAATGGGCGATTGGTGATGGTTACAGGATCCGGGATCCGTGTGGAGGGATTGGATGTGGCCGGGGTAGTTCAAATTCTCGGTGCCTTGCGTTGATCGGCACCACGCGGAGGGTGCAGGTGTACGCCTTTGGAAAGCCTGTGGACATGCGCAAGGGTCTAGACGCGTTGTCAGCGATAGTGACCACGTACCAGGGTCGCGATCCACTTTCTGGCGATATGTATTTGTTCGTGGCGCGGAATCGGAAGCGCGCGAAGGTTTTGTTGTGGGACGGCACCGGGCTGTGTCTGTATGCGAAACGCTTGGAACGGGGGTGCTTCGCCCCGCTATGGGCTCGTGCGCGAACGGTGGGCCGAGACACAGCGGTGGCGATGACCATGAGCGAACTTTCGCTGTTTCTGGAGGGATCGAAGCTCATCGGCAAACAGTCCCTTTCTCCCCCTCCCTTCCTGCTTGGAAAACGCCGTCAGAAGGCTCGCGCGTAAAGAAATCGACCAAATTAAAAAAAGGGGTAGACGGCATGGATCGGGTCAGTCAGAAGTACTGTCGTGCTGGACATCGACCAAGAGAAGAACCCGGAAATTTTGCGCCAGATGGCGAAGCTTGCGGTTGCTGACAATAAGCGGCTGGTCGAGCGCATCATCACGCTGACCGAGGAGGTGGCGCAACTCAGGGGGAAGAACCAGCAGGAGGTGCAACTCGAGCTGGACCGTCTGCAGGATCAGCTTGCGGAGCTTCGATCCGAGTTGTACGGCAAAACGAGCGAACGTCGCGGTCGGCGCAAAAAGAAGGGCAAGGGCAGAAAGAAGCAATGCGGCCACGGCCCCAAGCCGCAGATGGATCTCAAGCGCGTCGAGACATTGCACTCGCTCGACGAGGCCGACCTCATCTGTCCCAAGTGCGGCGGCACGCTCTGCGAGTGGGAAGGCCAGCACGAGCAGAGCGAGGAGGTCGACGTTATAGAGCGGACCTTCGTGATCCGCATTCACACCAAGAAGAAGTACCACTGCTGCGATTGCCACGACCACGTAGAAACAGCACTCGGGCCCGTCAAGCTGATCCGCGGTGGTCGCTACTCGCTGGATTTCGCCGTAGAGGTCGCGTTGAGCAAGTATGGCGACCATCTACCGCTGGAGCGTCAGGTGCGGATGATGCGGCGCGAGGGTCTCGAGGTGAGCTCGCAAACGCTGTGGGACCAGGTGTGGGCACTGACGAACGTGCTACGAAACCTGCACGGCAAGATTGGCGACCATGTGCGGTCCGCGCTGGTGATCTGCGCCGATGAAACCCACTGGAAGATGCTGGACAAGAAGTCCAAGGGCAAATGGTATCTGTGGGGTGCCAGTCGTCGCCGTGCCGCGTACTACGAGATCATGGACAGCCGGTCCAAGGAGGCCGGTGCTCAGCTGTTGAAAGACTTCTCGGGTACGCTCGTTTGCGATGCCTACGGCGTCTACGTCTCGCTGGCGAATGCTCGCGAGAAAGCCGTTCAGCTGCAGCTGGAACAAGGAGACACCGCAGCCGCACGGGCGGGGCCTGGTCCTCTGATCCTGGCGTGCTGCTGGGCTCACGCGCGTCGCCCATTCGCGAAACACGAGGACAAGTACCCCGACGACTGCAGCCATGTGCTGGACTTGATCGGCAAGCTCTACGACGTGGAACGTCAGGTGCCATTCGAGCCAGCCGACGAAGATGCGTTCGCCAAGCAGCTGGGACTACGAGCCAAGCTGCGTATAAAGGTATCCAAGCCGATCGTTGCCGAGATCATGCAGTGGGCCGAGAAGACGACGGTGGGTTACCTGCCCAACAGCAAGATGGGCAAGGGTCTGAACTACCTGCTCAACCAGCGCAAGCGGCTCGAGGTCTATCTGGATGATCCGCTGGTGCCGATAGACAACAACCAGATGGAACGCGGGCTGAGAAATCCGGTGATCGGTCGTAAAAACTTTTACGGAACCAAGACCGAGCGCGGCGCCGAAGCCGCCGCGGTACTCTACAGCATCATCGAAAGCTGCCGTCTGTCGCTGGTGGAGCCGAAGGAGTACCTCCGCTACGCCGCCCACCACGCCGTCGAGTACCGCGAAGACCCCGCCGCCATACCTCTGCTGCCTCACGAGTATGCGGCCGCCAAATCCACGTAGTTAACGCCCCAAGCACCCGGTTTTTCGGCCATCGGTGGAGAATTCATGCGACATGCGCGGTGGCGAGGGCGTGTAGAGCGAGGATGTACGGTAAGGTGGAGTATCCATTGCCGACACTTTTGACGGCTTTGCTCGCGGCCATGGTGACCCAAGCGCGATCTCTGCGCATGGTGGAACAGCGCACCGAGCAGATGGCCCGCAAGCAAGGGCGATGGATGGACGTGCAAGGTCGCATCGCGGACAACACCTTCGGTATGGTGCTACCGCGTCTGGCAATAGGCGACCTGATGGCTTGCCTGCACCGGCTGGTCAAGGCCGAGCATCGTCGGCGCAACCACGGAGGCGATACGCCTGCCGTGGGGCGCGGTGGCCATTGACGGCAAAAACGTGGCGACGCTGCACTGGCCCGACATGCTGCGTTTGCTTAAGCTCAAGCCAGAGACGACGACCTTCGATCATGGCACGGCGTTGTTTACCGAGCAGTACCCCCAGACGCAGGTGTGCAGCCCCCAAAACGGCACACCGTACGCGCTGGTGCGGGTGCATACGGTGACACTTATTTCATCGGAGGCGGCGGTGTGCGTGCACCAGCGGTCTACTTTGGGCCACACCAACGAGATCGGCTCCATGCCGGAATTGCTCGATGAGCTGAAGGAAGGCTACGGTCGCAGCAAACTGTTTTCGCTGGTGACAACCGATGCAGGAAATACGTCCTGCGGTGTCGCCGGCAAGATGGTCGAGCAAGGGCTTGAGTACTTCGCGCAGATCAAATCGGTGCATGGAGAAATCCACGCCGAAGCCCTGGACATGCTGAGCCAACGACGGAAGTCGCATTGCCCACACGAGCGCCAACGCCGCGCAAAACGGCCTGGTGGTGAGCCATCACCTTTGGCGCTACGACCTCACGGATGCGGGCTGGCTGGACTGGACCCACGCTCGACAGCTTGTGCGGGTCCAGCGGACCGCGGTGAACCAGAGCACCGGGGAAGTCACCTACGGGCAATCGCTACTACGTCACGAGCAAATCGGTAGACGCGCTGGGGCCGAGCAGTGCGCT
>JAFCZD010000575.1 GCA_019314525.1 Deltaproteobacteria bacterium | reverse complement strand
GCGCTCGCCGTGGGCTTCGACGCCCTGCTTGGGCCAACCCAAGGTGCCCCTTTCGCCATGCCAATCCTCGGAGAGGGTGCAGCCCTGGCCGACGCAGTAGAACCTACCCTTGGCGATCCCTCGCTCCTGATGTGGGTGGGCCCCGATGAGGCCCTCTGGAACGGCCGCAGCGCCGATGACGTGCGCACCCAGGTCTATCAACCGCTGCGCGCGCTCGATCCGCACACGCCCTTTCTGCTCAATCACGCGCCACGAGCCTCGCAGAGCGCCCCCCTCTCCTTTGACCTCTTGCTGCCCTTTTTCAGCATGACCCAGATCGCTGCCATGGATATCTATCCTGTCCCCGAGGGCAACGGCCACTCCAACCTGCCCGGTCATGGCGGGTTGAGCGCGGTGGGTGCCTACACCGATATTATGCGCGACTTGGTGGTCCGCTCGCTGAACCCACAGCCGCTGATGATGGTCCTCCTGGGAGCGGGGCTAGGCAAGATCCCCGCAGAGGACTGGCGGATCCTCGAGCCCTGGGTCACCACCTCCATCGACGCAGCAGCGCTGCGAGTGGGTGTGGTCTGCGACCTGGATGGTGACGGAAAGCAAGAAGTAGTCGTGGTATCAGGTGCCACCAACCATGGAGTGATCGACGTCTACGACTTTCAACGCTCGGCCTTTGGAGAGCGCGAGAGGCTCGCGCTCTCACCCATTTTCAACGTGAGCCAGCTACGCCACTTGGTGTGTGCCGATATGGATGGCGACCAGAAGCAGGACCTGATCCTGGCCATAGACGGCGGCGAAGCTCAGCAGGATATCTGGGTGATGAAGGGCTCCGCCCCCTTGCTCACCCAACCAGCCCTCGCTATGCGCTACCCCCAGAACGCCTTCACGCTCGACGCCCTGCGACACATGTTTGCCGGCGACTTCGACAAAGACGGCTGCGACGATCTCGCCTTGAGCTACGACTACCCCGATGGAAAGCAATCGCTCCTTGTGCTGCGCCCACGCTGTCAAGGGTTGAGCCAGACCACCGAGGCGGAGACCTGGTACGAGACCGACACTGTGCAACTCGACCTCGAGAGCTGGGTCCACGCAGTCGTGGGCGATTTCACAGGAGACGGCCGCACCGACCTTGTCTTTGGTCGCTCTGAAGGAACTCGAACCCAGTTGATGCTCTTGAACTCATCGGGAAATAGCTTCAACGCACCGCAGCTGGTGTATGACACCTCCACCGCCACCCTCGACCTCAGCCAGGCGAAGCTGGTGGCCAGCGAGCTAGACGGAGGAAAGCACGAACTCGTGGTCGCCCACGGCGACGAGCTCAAGGTGCTCGAGAGTGGCGCCACAAATAGCTCCTTTGACTCGAGGGGCCCATGGTACCAAGGGACCGGCCTCAACGGGGGCGAGGTCCTACAGCTTGGCGGCGGCGACGTAGATGGTGATGGCCTCGGTGACGTGGTGGTCTTCGACTTCGACTCCGAGGGCTCGCTGCGCCTGCGCCTAGCCACCTCCACTGGGACAAAGTTCGCGGCCCGCGACCCCCAACCCAGCGAGCTGCGCTTCATGGCCTTCGACGCGCTAGCCCATGGATCCGCTGGGCTGGTTTTCTGGGGCCAAGAGTTCGCACCTCCTGGTCATGTGAGCTGGTCACGCCTCGAGGACCTCGTCCAAGAACTAAAAGCCCTGCCCCTGGCTGGCAACACGCTAACGCGGCAGAAGCAAAACGCGCTCTACGGCTGGTGGTCCGAAGACGCGCCAGGTCTGCTGCTCGTGGCCCTCAACGAGACCCGCGAGTCGCATACCAGCGAGCAACGATGGGTGCTTCCCACAGGGTATGACGCAACGATAGTGAAGACCTGGGATGCCGCGCGGCGCCAGTTTCTTTCGATAGAGTCTGTCACCCTCTCAGCTGGTGTGGTGGTGGACAACCGGCCGATGGCTCCCTACGCGGTGCGGATTTACTCGCTCTCCCGCTGACACGTTTGACACCTTCGCGTGCGGACCCACAGCGCGAGCAGCAGACCGAACGCCAGCGCCCCGCCCCCAGCGCCTGATGCATCACACGAGCACCCAGCGCGCAGCTCACCTCTAGGCGACGTGTCTCCGGTGGCCAGATCTCCAATGGCCAGATCTCCAATGGCCAGATCTCCGGTGGCCAGATCTCCGGTGGCCAGATCTCCGGTGGCCAGATCTCCGGTGGCCAGATCTCCGGTGGCCAGATCTCCGGTGGCCAGATCTCCGGTGGCCAGATCTCTGGCGACTCCAGCGTCATGGCTTGGCAGAGCGCCGTCTTGAACACCACCGAGATCCGCGACGGAGGCGTCCGGCGTTGGCGGCGAATCGGTCCACTCGTAGGCGCCCACGTCGACCTCGGCGCCCTGGGGTCGGGCGACGCCCTCGATGTCTGCAGGCGGTGCCCACTGGAAGGCTCCAGCGTTCACCGCAGAGCTGCTCTCTTTGAGATGCAAATCATAGCGCGCCACGTCCACGAAGTGATCGTCTGGCACGCTGTACTGGATATTATGATCCTCTGTGACTCCGACCCCCTCATTGTTGAAACTCTGGGCGAGGTTATTGCCTACCACGCAATTGTCAGGTGCCGTGCCATCCTTATGGGACCCGATGCGAATCCAGGGGGGGCCAGGCGTCTCGCCATTAGGGTCGAGCACGGTGTTGTTGACGATCTTGCAGTTCTTCGCACCCAAGAGGGTGATGCCGTGGAAGTGGTCAACGATCACAACGTTGTTCTCGATGACCCAATCGACAAACGTCCCATCAAAGCACCCAATACCCTGCAAAGGACCGCGCAGGGGTTGATTTGGGTCCTCATAGTTGATGAAGGTATTGCCGCGTAGGACGATACCGACGACCTCTCCAGTGCCAACCTGGCCGTCGGCTCCCACAGACCAGGATTGAAAACCATCGTCGTGATTGTCGTCGACGTCGTAGCAGTTCTTGATCGTGTTGTATTGGAAGACAGTGTGATCGCCGAGGCCGCGCATGCCATCACCCGCAAAGTTCTCCACGAGATTGCGCTCCACCAGAGAATCCCGCGCCGAGACGCTCAAGCCAAAGTTCACGTTCTTCAACACATTGCCTCGGAGGGTGATCTTGCTGCCACTCGCAGAGATGCCATTGCATGCCTTATTACTCCAATCCGCCGCAGCCCACGTTGAGATATCAGCTACTGAACGCAGCTGGCACCCTTCCACCACGATGTCGTGGATCGGACCCGAGTAGGCATGGGACTCGAGGGCCATGAGCATCTTCTGCTCATATACGGGCGCGAACTCGGCGCTCACAGAGATGCCCACGATCCG
Source organism: Deltaproteobacteria bacterium (assembly GCA_019314525.1). Lineage (GTDB taxonomy): Bacteria > Myxococcota_A > Polyangia > JAFCZD01. The sequence goes on along the minus strand of JAFCZD010000575.1, from coordinate 3,025 downwards.
CCAATGCGAACTCGAGCGAAGGAGCACCGCCTTGAACCGAGGGGTCTGACCAGACTGCGCCGCGATGGTGATCTCAGCGCTGTTGTAGTGAGAAGAAATGTTCAGCTCGCCATGGTATCCCGAGCGCAGATAGATGGTATCTCCGGCCTTGATCGGCGCAGCAGCATTCTTGGGCACCAGCTGCTTGGTGTCATCATAAGGCAACGACTCCCACACTCTCGTCTCTACCAGGCCGCTGTCGATCACCGCCTGAAGGCTCTTCCACGGATTCGCCGCGCTCCCGTCGCCTGACGCCGAACCACTCGTCGGATCGACATAGAAATCCTTGGCTTCAGTTACATAGAAATCCTTGGCTTCAGTTATGGCCGAAGCGAAGGTGCCCATAATGGTCAGGATGAAGATCAAAAACCCGTGATGGCGATGCATGTCCACCTCTTCAGAAAATAGGGTGCAATGATAAGCAGGTCACGCACCAGCGGCAAGCTGACCCTCTTTGCGGCGATGTGATGGCACTCTTTGCTGAAGGCAATAGGTTGCTCAAGGTGAAGCGCGGCCGCCTACCACGAGCGATTCACGCGAGCTGGCTCGCGGTGATCATCGACTTCATCGCGGTGCAGGGCACCTTTGGGCCCGCCTGCGTTGACGCCCTCTCCAAGCGCTTGAAGGTTCCGAAGAATGACATGTTCATCGGCACACCGGGCGACCGCTTCCCCCACAACATTGCCGACCTAGGGGGCTGCGGCTGATCATGTAGACCGCCGTTTTCAGGGCGCTGAGGTTCACTTCTCCCTGCTCACGTTGATGAATGGGGACGTTATGACGCAGCCCTCGTAGACCCAAGGATCGAGTTGACCAGCTCGTTCAACGTCCGCGCTCGGAACGGCTTGGCCAAGTAGCCCACTGCACCGCGCTGCAGGAGCGCTTCAACATCACCCTCCTCGCTGTACCCAGACACGATCAACACCTTCACGGTGGGGTCGATCTCGTGGAGCGCGTTGAAGACCTCCCGACCATTCATCACCGGCATGTTCATATCCAAGAGCACCAGATCGAGAGAAGCATGATGCTCATGGAAATAGTCGATGGCGGACCTCGCCTCCTGTTGGTGCTTGGCGTTATAACCGAGGCTTGAGAGCGCCTCAGCCAGCAAGCCCCCACACAACAGCTCATCATCAATGATCAGCACGTGGGCCTGAGGCCCCACCTGTGGGGGCGATGAAACATTTGCCTGGGCCAACGCGATGGCTTGCTCGGGTGGCGCCACTGGAAAGAGGAGGCGAACTCGACTTCCTCTGCCCTTCGCGCTGTCCACCACGATGTGCCCGCTATGGCGCCGCAAGGTATCCTCAACCGTCGCCAGACCGAGCCCGGTGCCCTTGCTCTTGGTGGTGAAGAAAGGGTCGAAGAGGTGTTCGAGCACATCGTCGTCCATGCCTACGCCGTTGTCCTCGACAACGATTTCGAGCGCGGGACCAGACGGGATGCGCCCGCCTATCTCTGCGCTCATGTCAGCGTCAAGCTCGACGTCTGCCGAGCGCAGACATAGCTCCCCACCATCGGGCATGGCGTCCCGAGCGTTGATCGCCAGGTTGAACAAGGCATTCTGCAGCATGCTGGCGTCACCCATCACCACCGCGGACTTGGCGTCGAGCGCCTTGGTCAACACAATCTTGTGAGGGACAGCCCGGCGGATGATCTCCAGCGTTTCTTCGATCACGAGGTGCATGTTCACCGGTCGCGCCTGGTGTTGCCCCCTACGGGCGAAGGTCAGCAGTCGCTGGGTCAGCGCAGCGGATCGCGCCGCGCTGGTGCTGATGTGCTCTGTGAACCCCTGCAGGAGCGGGTCCTTCACCGCTGCGGTGAGTAACTCTGCGTATCCGGAGATCACCATCAACTGGTTGTTGAAGTCATGGGCAACCCCCGCGGCCAGTTGCCCCACAGCCTCGAGCTTCTGCGCCTGCTGAAGACGTTTGGTGAGCGTGGCCCGCTCCTGCTCGGCCTGCATGGCCTCAGTACGGTCCGTTCCGACACCAGCGATATAAGTCTCGCCGGCGATTTCAGCCCTCACGCCCATCACATGGATGGATAACTTCTGCCCGTCCTTTCGGATCACGTCCAGATCGCCGGAGCCAAATCCCTTGGTGAGGACATTCTGGACTGCATCAGCGATACCCCCCCTCCCTTCCTTGTCCACCCAGTCGAACATCGACTTATGGACCAACTCCTCCGCCGTATAACCGGTCATGGTCTGGTGCTGGCGGTTCCACCGCACCAACCTTCCGCGTTCGTCGTAGAGGAACACCAGACCAGGGATCGCGTCGAGGACAGCCTCGGCGAAGTTCCTCTCGCCACGAAGCGCTTCCACCGCCTGGTTGCGTTCAGTCACGTCGAGGAGCAGGACGATGGTCTTGGTGCCGATCCTCGCCCCCGAGATCTCCGCAATACGATCGGTGTCATCCTTGCAGCGCACTCGATACTCCCGTGGCAAAATGTCGACCTCGCCTGACGCCGCCCTGTCGACCGCCTGCGCCCACTTCGCCTGAACCTCCTGGCTGTAGTCTGGTTCTGGATATGCCTTGTGCCACCACGTATCAAGATCGGGGATATCCCCGAGGGAATAGCCAAACCTCTCAACAAAGTGCTCGTTGAGGTACTCGATGGTCTCATCGGCCCTGTAGATGGCGACGGGGATCGGCAGACGGTCGATGAGCTCTCTAGGAAATGGCGCGTCATCCCTGCGCGAAGGGTCCTCTTCCATCGGGGACATGAGGGGATCTGGAGCTGCCTCGACGCCCCCGTCTTGGAGCATCGCCTCGATCTCACTCACTCGGCGACGCAGCACAGCGAGCTCTGCTCGCAAGTGTCCGGCGGTCATCATTCCCTCCCCATCCAATAGGCCAGCACCAAAGTCTGACCACAAACACGAATTTACACAATGTCGTGAGCGAGGGTCAATGAGGGTATCCTCTCTCCATGGCACGCTACTTCACGCATGAGTCCTTTGCGTTCCTCTCGGAGCTTGAGG
>JAFCZD010000574.1 GCA_019314525.1 Deltaproteobacteria bacterium | reverse complement strand
TGCAGCGTTCTGCTCTCCAAGCTCGGACAGATCTCCGCTGGCAGTGTACTCTCGACCTGGCTGAACTGGTGGATCGGCGATTGGATCGGTTTTGTGGCATTTTGCCCGATGATTCTCGTCATCTGGTCAGCCAAGGCCTGGCGAGGCTGGGCCTCGAAGTTCGAGCGCATCGATTTAGAACGCGTCCTGGTTGTCTCCATCGCGGCCATCTTGCCCATGATCGCCTTCTCCGCTGACATGCCCATGGCGAGAACGGTGCCCAGCCTCTACCAGTTTCTCTTCTTGCTCCCTGTGCTGTGGGCAGCGTTACGGCTAGGTCCAGGGACGAGCTTCGCGGTCATCGCAGTGATCGACATTTGCGCTGCCTTGAGCGCCACCCACCGGGGATTCGCCATCGATTTGATGGCTCAAGGGGGCCCCTCGGTGTTGGACCTTCAACTCTTGATCTTGAGCTTGAGTGCTGCAGGTGGGCTCGTCTCACTCTCCGTAGCGGGTGAGCGAGAGGCTCGACGCCGCAGTGAGAGCGCCCAGGAGTCTCTGGAGCAACGGAACCTGCTTCTGCACCACAAGATGCAAGAGCTCGCGCAAGCCGAAAATGCCCTTGCAGGGGAACGTGAACGGTTGACTGTCATGCTGCAATCCATCGGCGATGGTGTGCTGGGAGCCGACACCCACGGAAACGTCAGCTTGATCAATGAGAGTGCAAGGGCGATGACTGGGTGGACCTCCGACGACGCCCTCGGCAAACCCCTGCTTGAGGTGCTCAATCTGCTGGACAATAAGACGGGGCAACCGTGTCTTGACTCATTGAAGTCTATTGACGACGGGGAGCCACTGGATCTGCACAACGTCAAGCTCACTGATTTGAAAGGGAACGAAAAGACTATCAGCGCCAATGTCGCGCCCATGCATTCGACCCACAACCTTGAGCGCGCCGGCGTTGTTGTCACATTTCGAGACATCACGGACAGACACCTCAGCGAAGAGCGCACGCGTCAGATGCAGCGCCTGGAGGCCGTGGGGTTTCTGGCGGGAGGCATTGCGCACGACTTCAACAATCTGCTCACGGGCATCTTTGGCCACATCAACATGGCGCTGCTCGAAATGCACGACGGCGACCACGACAGCGCTCGCTCAATACTAGCAAAGAGCATGACCGCGATGGATCGGGCACGCGATCTCACCGGACAACTTCTGACCTTCGCCAAAGGTGGCGGTCCCCTCAAGGCCGTTGGACGCATCGCAGCGACAGTGGAAAATTCGGCTCGCTTCGCCCTCGCCGGATCGAGTATCGAGTGCCCCATTTCCGTCGCCTCCGACCTGCCTCTTTGCGAATTTGACGAGAACCAGATCGCTCAGGTCTTTCAAAACCTGGTCATCAACGCCCGGGAAGCGATGAACGATAAGGGCAGGATCTCCATTGGCCTCGAAGCCGTGGAGCACGGAACCGCTGGCTCGTTGCGTCAGTTCATCCGAATATCCGTGAGCGACCAGGGTCCCGGGATGCCCAAAGAAGACCTCGAGCGGGCCTTCGACCCATTCTTCACCACCAAGGAGTCAGGTAGTGGGCTCGGGCTCGCCATTTCGTACTCCATTGTCAACAAGCACAATGGGTCCATTAAAATAGAGTCAACACTGGGAAAGGGAACCACGATTCATGTGCTCCTCCCTGTGACCCACAAGAGCCTAGCAGCGACTACAACGCACAAGGTGGCTCAAGTTCAACACGACGGCAGGGTCTTGGTGATGGACGACGACGAGGGCGTGAGCAAAGTGCTGGCGTCCATTCTGAAACGCATAGGCATGAAGGTGACTCTGGCTGATGATGGTGAGCAGGCCATCGCCTTCGTGCAGTCTGCCAAACAAGAAGGGGCGATGTTCGCTATCGCTTTTTTGGACCTCACCGTGCCAGGCGCCATGGGCGGAAAGGAGGCCGTCCGAAAAATCCACCAAATAGCGCCTTCTCTGCCTTGTATCGCCATCAGCGGCTACTCTGAGGATGGGGCGTTACTCGAGCCACAGAAATATGGCTTTGCCTCCGCCATGAGAAAACCCTTCGTGCCCAAAGACGTCAAGCAGGTGCTGGCGCTCATCCTCGGCTGAGTGGCCCTAACCCCTGGTTGCCAATCCGAGGCTGGCTGCTTCATACTCACATCAACATCTACCTGTATGGAATCGACAATGCCTCAGGGAGCTGCCCACCGGAGCATCTCCCTTGAGGGCAAGAACCGGAGGTTCGAGATGTGCTCCAGAGGATCCGCGAGTGTCTTGGTATTGGGAGCAACACTGCTGACGCTCTCGTCGAGCTGTGGCGGGGACGATGTGGCCGGAGTGGCCGGTGAAACCACGGCGACGCAATGCCAAGACGGTGCCGACAACGACGGCGACGTGCTCACGGACTGCGACGATCCCGACTGCCAGGGCTATATCTTCTGCGCCAAGCGAGAGAACACCTCGGCCCTCTGCCAAGACAAGGCGGACAACGACGGCGACGGCACTATCGACTGCGAGGACAGCGGCTGCGCCGACTTCACCTTCTGCCGCAAGGTGGAACAGAGCGCCGCAGAGTGCCAAGACCAGCTCGACAACGATGGCGACGCGCTCACGGACTGCGAGGATAGCGACTGTCAGGGCTTTGTCTTCTGCGCCCCCCAAGTGGAGTTCACCGCCGCCGCCTGTCAGGACAAGCTCGACAACGACGGCGACAACAAGATCGACTGCGAGGACAGCGACTGTCAGGGCTTTCTCTTCTGTGCCGCCCAGGTGGAGTTCACCGCCGCCGCCTGCCAGGACGAGATCGACAATGATGGTGACACCCTGACGGATTGCGACGATCCCGACTGCCAGGGCTACCTCTTCTGTCAGAAGACCGAGGATAACCTGGCGCTCTGCCAGGACAACCAAGACAACGACGGCGACAACTTAACGGACTGCGACGATCCCGACTGCGAGATCTTCCCCGCTTGTCAGGAGGGCGCTGAATCCAGCTACGACCAATGCCAGGACGCGGTGGACAACAACGGCGACCAGCGGGTCGATTGCGCCGATCCCGACTGCCGCCACTGGTATTTCTGCAATACGTACAACGGCTACCCCACCGTCGACTCCTGGGGCGCCCTTTGGGACGGTGTGCCTCGCGCCGCCGAAGATTGGGACACGGCCAAGGACATCTGCGAGAGCCTCGGTGCCCGCTTGCCCACCATCACCGAGCTCTATCGCAACAATCTGACCAGCGGTGACAAGGGCGTGGGTACGCCCCAATCCACCGAATACCTCTGGACGATCATCGCCACCTATGGCGCCGGCAACTATGAGCGGGTGCGCCTCAGCGATGGCGTTACGGACGCCGAGCCCAAGAGCACCAAGACCCACTTCCGCTGCATCTGGCCCAAGACCCTTGGCCCCGCCAGCGATACCTTCGACAAGAGCCGCTGCTACACAGCGCCCGGCGAGGACTGCTTTGCGGTGGGACAGCTCTGGACTATGGATACGCTGGAGCGCCCAACCGTGACCCGCGTGGCAGCCGCCAACGAGTGTTATTTTTACGGTGGCAGCCTGCCCACCCTGGCCGACTACACCGAAGCGGTGCACGGCGGCCTGGCGGGCGGATCCAACAACTGGATCTGGGCCGCCAACGCCATGTACGCCTACCCCAACTCGTTACAGTTCGCCATGGTGCGCTGGAACGGCAAGGGTCCGGCCACCTGGTCTTATGTAGAATCGACCTACGGAACCCGCACC
>JAFCZD010000573.1 GCA_019314525.1 Deltaproteobacteria bacterium | reverse complement strand
TCACTTCAACGGCCGTGCCCCACCAGGCGCGCCCCCACGAGGCTGAATCTCATCCAACTTCAGCCGGGCCGCCGCCTTGTCTTGGAAGTAGAGCGCCTCAATCTCCCTATAGGCCTCTTGTGCAAGGGGAAGATCGTCTTCGGCGAAGATCGCCTCCACAGGGCAGGCAGGCTCACAAGCAGCGCAGTCGATACACTCGTCTGCGTCGATGTAGAGCTTGCGGTCTACGCCCTTTTCAAAGTGAATGCAGTCTACGGGGCAAGCCTCGATACATGAGGCGTCCAAGACGTCGACGCAGGCTTGTCCGATGATATAGGTCATGGCGTGCTCCTTAGGTCCACTACCGAAGACCAGGAATATGAGGTGTGAGGCTGCTTGAAGCAAGCTTGGTGGCCAGCGCCTCTTGCAGCGCTTCAGCCGTCTTGAAGCTCGGGAGGTGTAAGCGCCCGACAAACGCCTCATGGCTACGGGCTCCACGATAATCGGGTTCACGCGGCGGATGCGCCAGATAGCGCGCCATCAGCTCCACGCGCGGATCCATCAGCAACGTCGCCGAGTAGTAGAGCAAATCCCGCGAGCGGTGCACGCACGAACCGGAGATCTTGCGCCCCGCCTGGGCGAGATCGCTGATGCCCGCCTGCTCGATGCCCTTGGATCCCAAGCCCTCGAGGCCAGCAATGAGCCAGCGCGAGAGCCCGTCGAGGTAGCGCTTGTTGTCGCCAATGCCCTGCGCGGGCAGCGCCACGGAGACCACCACCTGCCCTGGATCGAGCACCACAGCGCAGCCGCCCCCGCGCCGACGCACCACGGCGACGCCGTCTTTCAAGCAGGCCTCGACGTCAAGCTCCGCCTCCACCTTGCTGCCGCGCCCCAGCACCACCAGAGGTTCTTGGAGGCAATAGACGCGATGTTGCGCCCGCTGCTCACGGCGGGCGGTAGCCATCAGCGCATCATCGAAGAGATAATCGCCGATCTCCAGCGCTCGCAGTGCCATCATTTCTTGGTGGGAGGCAGGTGCACGGGCAGGCCTTCGGCCACCTCCGCGGCCTCCATCATCGCTTCAGAGAGCGTGGGGTGGGGGTGAATCGTCGCGGTCAGGTCTTCCAGCACGGCGCCCAACTCGAGGGCCAAGGAGGCCGACGCGATGAGCTCTGAGGCGTGTGGCCCCACCAAGCCCACACCACGCACCAGACCGGTCTTCTTATCGGCGATCACCTTCGCCAAACCGTCGGTGCGTGAGAGCGTGTGCGCGCGCCCCAACGCCGAAAGGGGAAACTTCCCGATGGTGACGTCGAGGCCCTGAGCTTTGGCCTCGCTCTCGGTGATGCCCGTCCACGCCACCTCGGGATCGGTGAAGACCACCGCGGGGATGGATACGTTGTCGAAGGCCGCGGGCTTGCCGGCGATAACCTCCGCTGCCACCTTGCCCTCGCGACTGGCCTTATGGGCCAGGCCCGGGCCGGCGACGATGTCACCGATGGCAAAAAGACTGGGCACCGAGGTGCGCATGGTCGCGTCCACAGCGATCAACCCCCGCGGGCCTGCGTTGAGCCCGGCCCTCTCGAGCCCAAGAGCCTCGGTGTTCGGCGTACGCCCCACGGCGACGAGCACCTGGTCCACCTCGAGTTGCTCACGGCCGGCTTTGCTCTCGACGTCCACGATGAACACATCGCCTTTGCGCTGCATGCCCGCCACGCGCGTCTCGAGGAGCACCTTGTCGAAGCGCTGCTGACAGCGCTTGCGCACAGGCTTCACGAGGTCTGGGTCCGCGCCCGAGAGCAGGTTTGGCAGCAGCTCCACCACCGTTATGTGTGAACCAAGCCCCGCGTAGACCAGGCCCAACTCGAGGCCAATGTAGCCTCCTCCCACCACCAAGAGCCGCTCGGGCACCTCGCGCAGCTCCAGCGCCTCTCGCGAGGTCCAAACATCGAGGTCTTTCCACAGCGGCAGCTGGGTTACGCGCGAGCCCGTCGCCAGGATGCCATGACGAAAATCAATCCCTGCCACGTCGGCGCCCTCAAGGGCCAACGAACGGGGGCCATCGAGACGACCACGGGCGTGAATCACGTCGACCCCGCGCGCCTTGAGGAGCCCATCGATGCCCTTGGTGAGGGTGTCGACGACGCCAGCTTTGAAGGAGCGCAGCTTGGCATAATCGACCTTCAACCCCTCGAAGGTGATGCCCATCTTCTCGGCGGCGTGCGCCGTCTCCATCACCTCTACCGCCGAAATGAGCGCCTTAGAGGGGATGCAGCCCTCGAGCAGGCAGACACCACCACAACGCTCGCGCTGCTCCACCAGCACCACCTCGTAGCCCAGATCGGCGGCCCGGATGGCGGCGACATAGCCTCCAGGTCCGCCACCGAGCACCATCACGTCCGTTGTTTGTTTGATGCTACCCATCACCATCGGCCCAGACTCCTCGATGCTTTCGTTTCCTTGGCTTCGCGTTACGCCGCGAAGGTCTAAATCTCTACCAAGAGGCGTGCGGGATCGGCGATACGTTCAATCACCGCGCCGAGAAAGCGCGCAGCGTCGGCCCCGTCCACCAGGCGGTGATCGTAGGCGATGGTCATGGGCAACATCTTGCGGATCACGATCTCACCGTCGCGCACCACAGGCTTGTCCAAGGCGCGCCCCAGGCCGAGGATCGCCACCTCGGGGTAGTTGATGGTGGGCACGAGGAAGGTGCCGCCCAAGCTACCGAGGTTGGTGATGGTGAAGGTGCCGCCCTGCATCTCGTCCAGCTCGAGCTTGCCCTCTCGCGCCTTCTGCGCGAGGGCTTTGAGTTGCGCGGCGATCTCCGCGATGCTCTTGTGATCGGCGTCGTGGATCACAGGCACCAAGAGCCCCTTGGGTGTGTCCGCGGCGAAACCGATGTTGTAGTAGCGCTTGTAGACGATCTCCCCGCGGTGGGGATCGATGCTAGCGTTGACCTTCGGCGCCCGTCGCAGCTGCGCCACCACGGCCTTGAGAATGAAGGGCAGAAGCGAGTACTTCACGTCAGGGTTCTTGGCGTTGAGGTTCTGACGAAAAGCCTCGAGCTCGGTGATGTCCGCCTCGTCCATATGCGCCACGTGGGGCGCGATGATCATCGAGGCGACCATCTTCTGCGCCACCTTGCGACGGATAGAGCGCAAGGGCTCGCGCTCCACCTGTCCCCAGCGCTGAAAATCAGGCATGGGCTCCACTTCGAAATAGGGAATGCCGCTGCCCAGGGCCGGATCCCCCACCGAGGTCAGGGCCTGAGAGGTCTCAGTTGAGGGCTGCGCGCTACTCACAATGCTTTGGAGTGATGCTGCGACCTGTGCGCCACCTTCAGCAAAACGACGCACATCATCTGGTGTCACACGACCGGCCTTGCCGCTGCCAGGCACTGAGGAGATCTCGACGCCCATCTCACGGGCCAGGCGCCGCGTGGAGGGTGCCGCCGGCACAGGTCCAGACCTTGGAACAGCTGTGTGCTCGATTACAGGAGCCGGCGCTGGTGCGACCACAGGCGCGGGTGCGACCACAGGCGCTGGTGCGGCCACAGGCGCTGGTGCGGCCACAGGCGCTGGTGCGACCGCAGGCGCTGGATCCGTGACCTCCGCTGGCACCGCGCCCACGGCGACGGTCTCGCCCACGGCGGCGCCCATGGAGACGACCCGCCCGGCCTTGGGCGAGGGGATCGTCACCGCGGCTTTGTCAGTCTCAACCTCTACCAGGGGATCGTCTTCTTTGATGGTATCGCCAGGGGAGACGAACCAGTCGAGGATTTCACCCTCGCGCACACCCTCACCCAAATCGGGAAGCTTGAACTCGAACACGTTGAACTCCTTGAATCGCTAATAATCGAGCGTCTCTTCCATGGCGCCGCGCGCCCGGCCTACGCTGGGCATATAGAGCTGCTCGCGCTGGAAATAGGGCGTTATCACATCATAATGCGTGACGCGAGCCACAGGCGCTTCGAGATAGAGCAGCACTTTGTCATTGATGCGCGCGACAATCTCTGAGGAGACCCCGAAAGAGCGTGGGGCCTCTTGAACGATCACGCAACGCCCAGTCTTTTTCACCGAGTCACACACGGTGGCATCGTCTAGCGGGGAGATGGTCAGAAGATCGATCAGCTCCACACGGGTCCCCCGGGCCCTTTGCAGATCCTCGGCAGCGCGACGAGCCACAGGCATCATCGCCCCCCAGCTGATCACGGTCAGATCGTCGCCCTCTTGCACCACCTGTGCTTTGCCCAAGGCCATGCTCTCAGGCTCCTCCGGGACCTCCTCGCGAAAAGCCCGATAGGAGTGCTTGGGCTCCATGAAGACCACAGGATCTGGATCGTCGATGGCCGCCTTGAGCAGCGCACGCGCGTTGCGTGGCCCAGAGGGGATCACTACCTTGATCCCTGGCACCGACGCGAAGGTCGCCTCACGGCTCTCGGAGTGGTGCTCGAGGGCCCGCACGCCGCCTCCATAAGGCAT
>JAFCZD010000141.1 GCA_019314525.1 Deltaproteobacteria bacterium | reverse complement strand
AGGGGGAGGGTCATCACCACTGAGGAATCGCGCGATGCCAAAATCGATCAGTCGCAGAGTCCCATCACGGGTGATCATCACATTTTGGGGGCTGAGGTCGAGGTGGGCGAGGGGAGTTGAGCATTGCCGATGGAGGTAGTCGAGCACTCGCGCAGCCTGGTAAGCGATGGCCAACACTGCAGAGGTGGTGAGGCCAATACGCATCTGAGACAGCCGCCGCAAGAGCGCACGGAGCGTACAGCCATCGACCTGCTCGAGGGTCAGGAACGCGCATCCATCGATGACACCCATTTCCTGACAAACACAAAGATTTTCATGGGATAGCCGGGAGAGTACGCCAGCCTCGCGTGTGACCAATTGGACGAAAGCCCGTTCAGCGATCAACTCAGGCGCCACACGTTTCAGTACGATTTGAGGCTCTGCCGCAGTAGATGACCAATTGCGGTCGATGCGGAAGACCTGTGAAAGGCGTCCACCGCCAATACGCTCGATGATCTTGAATTTGCCGAAAGTCTGACTCAAGGGACCCTCGTCCTGTTCGGCGGAAATGATGACCCGTTCAGAATCCACCCGTGAAGGTCTATTCGTAAACGATGCAATATACGATCTTTGGGCCAGTGAGCAAGGGGCGTTACACTTGGTTTGACCAAAAAAGAGTTGCCTCGCAAGTTCGTCATTCCCACAAACGGCGTATGAATTCCTTTCCACGTCATTCCCGCGAATCCAGCAAACGGCGGCCGGTGAGTATGAATTCCTTTCCACGTCATTCCCGCGAAAGCGGGAATCCAGTAGTCTTGGACACCTCATAGGGTCCTCGACATGATGCACAACCCCAAGACCGCGTTGCTCTTGATCAACCTCGGAACTCCCCACAGCCCGAAGATCAAGGATGTGCGCCGCTATCTGCGTCAGTTCCTCTCGGACCCACGGGTGATCGACATTCCTACCTTTTGGCGTGTGCTCTTGCTCAATCTCGTGATCTTGCCTCTACGGCCGCCAAAATCCGCGAGAGCCTACGCCAAGATCTTCACGGAGCGAGGTTCGCCCTTGCTCTATCATGGCCAAGATCTCGCCCAGAAGGTGCAACAACGGCTTGAAGGCGAGGGGGTGGAGGTGGAGCTTGCCATGCGTTATGGCAACCCTTCCATCGCATCAACCCTCGACGCGCTGCGAGAACGAGGCGTGGAGCGCCTCGTCGTCCTCCCGCTCTACCCACAATATGCCGACTCCACCACGGGCTCCACCATTGAGGCTTTAACTCAGGCGGTGGCGGCGCGTTGGGCCATCCCAGATCTTCACTTCATTCCACCCTTCTACGATCATCCAGCGTTCATCGAGGCTGTGGCCGCTCAGGCGCGGCCGATCCTCCAGAGCGGGCGCTGGGATCGCGTGCTCTTTTCCTTCCACGGTTTGCCAGAGCGGCACCTGCACAAGGCCGACGCGACGGGCAGCCATTGCTTGATGCGAGACGACTGTTGCCAGGAGATCCGTGAAGTGAATCGCGATTGTTACCGCGCCCAATGTGTCGCCACCATGCAGGCCTTGGGGCACGCGTTGGGGGTGTCAGCAGAAGAGCGTGTGCTCTGCTTTCAATCACGGTTGGGGCGAACGCCTTGGATTCGCCCCTACACGGACGAGGTGCTCGCTGAGTTGGCTGATCAGGGCGTCAAGCGGCTAGCGGTGCTCACCCCAGCCTTCGTCGCTGATTGTCTTGAGACCCTTGAGGAGATCGGGATGCACGCACGAGAGGAGTGGTTAGAGCGTGGGGGCGAGGCCTTCGAGCTGGTTCCTTGTGTCAACGCGAGTGACTCGTGGGCGGATGGCGTCGTGACCATCTCGCGCCCGCAGCTGGGCATGTCGGTGCCTCGCTAGATCGGGTTCTAGCGGCTACCTGGCTTGGGCAGCATGGATATGACTTTACCCTTCTTGTTCGAAAAGAAGAGAATCGGTCGTCCGTCTTTGTGCATCGCTGCTGTGGTGCGCGCCTGTCCTCTCTTGTCATAGAGGACGAACGTTGGCGATTCGTCCGCACGGGTGGAGAGAGCCGCCCGTGCCTTGGACTTGCTGTCATAAATCACCACTCCAGCGCGCCCATTCTTCTCCACCGACAAGTTGAGTCGCGCTCGCTTCTTGGCGTCAAAAAAGACCAGCCGCGAGCCTCCCTGCGCGTTCACGGATAACTCTGCGCGTGGGGTGCCGTCGGCGCTTACCAGCTCGAATTTTTGCGCCCTATAAACGTGGGGTGTTGCCGCTGCCACGAGCAACAAGAGGCTCAGGCCGCCAAAGCTGGCCATGAACATTCGTCGAGTCCGGCGGTGGGCACGTTCCAGTGTTGCGATGCGTCCCAACAGGCGTTGGGGGTCTAATTGTTGTGCATCCATGACTTCTCCTTTTCAGAGTTTGGCAGAGTATCGACTTTGATGACTCTGCTTACCCTCCCTGGCCAATTCCTTCAGCTCGTCACGAGCTTACCGCGATTTGTCATGAGCGTTTAATTCCCTCAAGAAAATCGCCGGCGGCGTTGAGGCCAGCACCCACCATGCAACCGACGGCCGCCGGACAAGTCCTGCTGTCCAGAATACATGTACGTGTGCGGGCGATGTTCTCTTTGCCTCCCGCGCTCTCCAGTTGCTCAAAAAAGCCGGTACAACGCTTCACGGCGCTCTTTCGAGCCTCGCCACCACAAAGCTCGGACAGCTTGTCACAGGCCTGAGCGTTAGTTTTGGCAAAGAATAAGTGGTAAGCGCCATAACTTATGCCGCCAAGCACACCCAAGAGTACGAGCCCCTTCAACAATGCATTCACTGCTGACTCCTTTTCCTTCTTCTACCCCAAAATTCACTGCTCGTGTGCACGGACGCAGGTCTCGACACCGGCACCACCCGAGCGCTATAAAGCTCTTTCTGGATGTGCTTTTTTAACAGCGCGTCCCACTCTAGACCAGGATCCACTTCGAGTGGATCGACCTACGGAGAAAAAGCATGGCCTTAGCTGATCTCTTTCGTCCCAAATGGAAACACAGCAATGAAGAGGTGAGGCTCGCAGCCGTCAAGCAGCTCGCATCCGAGGAGAGGGACGCACTGCATTGGGTCGCCATCCAGGACGCCGACGCTGGCATCCGGCGCGTCGCGATCAAGAAAGTTCAAGATCTCGAGGTGCTTGAGGAGGTTGCTGGAGCGGACGCCGACTCGAGCATTCGCAAGCTCGCCGCTGAGCGCGTGAGCAGCATGCTGGTGGCGAAGGCGCTTGGTGATGATGGAGCAGCAGGTCAGGAGGCGCTGAAGCGGCTAAAAGACGAGCGTGGAATCGCTGAGGTGCTCAAGCAGTCTACCCAGGAGGCCATCTGGCGCGTGGCTCTCGAGCGCCTCCTCGATGATAAGGTGCTCATCGAAGCAGCTCGCAACGCAGTCACTGCGGGCGCTCGCATGGGTGCTCTCGAGCGCGTTTCTCAAGGTGCGGTGCTCAAGGGCTTTACCATCGACGCCGACAACAAAGAGATGGGCATCGCCGCTCTCGAGCGTATTCATGACCCTGCCTGGTTGGAGGAGATCGCCAAGAAGGGGAAGAACAAGGCTGTGCGTGCCCGCGCCAAAAAGCGCCTCGCGGTACTCACCGAGCCCAGCCCCGAGGAGCAAGCAGAGGAGCTTGAGCACAAGAAGTCACGTGCCCACCAGACTCAGCTCTGTCACAAGATGGAGAGTCTTGCTCGCTCCAAGGACCTGCAGCTGGCCGTTGACCCCGTCGCCGAGGTTGCCCGTGAGTGGAGTGAGCTTGGCGAGGAAACCGACGCCAAGCTCTCTGAGCGCTTCAAGAAGGCTTTGGATCGCTTCTATGCGCGCCAGGAAGCACAACTTACGCGTGGACGTCGAGTCGAAGAAGAGAAGCGTCGCATCGAAACTGAGCGGAGACTCGGCGAGGAGGCCGAACGCCAAGAGCGTCAACGTGAGGCTGAGGCGGAGCAGGAAAGAGAGGCGGGAGAGGCGGAAGAGGACGAGGCATCACGCGAGAGGGCAGAACAGGCTCACAAGCAGCGCCAAGAGCATGAGCGCGAGCGCGTTGTGGAGCTTTGTGAAAACGCTGAGGCTCTGGCCAGCAGTGAGCGTACCAAAGAAGTGCGCGTTCGCTGGGGGGCCGTGGAGCGGCAGCAGCAGCGACTCCAGCGGACCTTCGCCGCCCATGAAGATCTGGCCGAGCGCTTCGAGGTGGCCAAGAAGAGCGTGGAGGAGCGCATTGCTCAGTTCGAGCGTGAACGTGAGGAGTTGGCGCAACAGAATCTGGAGCGCCTGACAAAGAGCTGTGAGCTGCTCGAATCGCTCCTCGGCAAAGAGAACCGTCGAGAGGTGGAGCAGGCGATGACAGATGCCCAAAACGCCTTTCGGCGTATGGGCGCGATCAACTCACGTCAGGTGCGGGACGAGCTCAAGGAGCGGTACGAAGAGGCTCGCAAGAAGCTCTTCGGGCACCTGCAGGAGCTGCGGGAGTCTGACGAGTGGAAGCGCTGGTCCAACGTGGGGCAGAAAGAGGAGCTGTGCCGCCGGGTGGAGGCGCTCCAGAAGGAAGAGGACCTCAAAGAGAGCGCCCACGCGCTACGCAAGCTACAGGCGCAATGGAAGAAGCTGGGCCCTGTTTCTCGCGAAAGGGCGGACGACTTGTGGGTTCGCTTCAAGACCGCCTGTGACCTCGTGTATGCGCGCTGTGAGAGCTATTTTGCGCAGATCGAAGAAGAGCGCCAAGGCAACCTGCGACGCAAGGAGGAGCTCTGTGAACAGGTAGAGGCTGTGGCGGACTCCGAGGATTGGGAGCAAACGGCCAGCCGCATCAAGGATCTGCAAGGGGAATGGAAGCAGATGGGCCCGGTGCCGCGGGAGCAGTCGCAAACGATCTGGAAGCGTTTTCGAACGGCGTGTGACGGTTTCTTCGAGCGTCGTAAGGAGCACTACGAGGAGCTGAACGTCGAGCGCAAAGAGAACCTCACGCAAAAACTCGAGATCTGCGATGAGGTCGAGGCTCTCGCCGAGTCTACCGAGTGGCAAACCACCACTGAGACGATCAAGGGTCTGCAGGCGATGTGGAAGAAGATCGGGCCTGTCACGCGCAAGAAGTCGGAGAGCGTGTGGAAGCGTTTCCGTGCAGCCTGCGATCTCTTCTTCGAGCGACGTGAAGAGGCGCGTGAAGGCGAGATGATGGGCGCGTTCCACGAGCGCGAGGCGCTTTGCGCCGAGCTGGAAGCCTTTTCGGCGCCAGCGGAAGGCACGGTGCCAGCGGAAGGAGTCGAGGGTGAAGCCACAATCGAGGGTGAAGCCACAGTCGAGGGTGAAGCCACAGTCGAGGGTGAAGCCACAGTCGAGGGTGAAGCCACAGTCGAGGGTGAAGCCACAGTCGAGGGTGAAGCGGTTGAAGATGCCCCCTCTGCTGCCCCCGTATCGGGTGCAGAGGTTGCGCGCCAAGTGTTGAGCGCACGCAAGCGCTGGCGTCGTATGGGTCGTGTACCACGCCGAAGGGAAGATGAGATCAATCAGCGCTTCTATGCGGCGTGTTCCGCAGCTGTGGTGGTTTTTCCTGAAGCATTTGCTGACACAGAGCTTGATCCGGCGCTCAACCAGAAGCGTAAACGGGAGCTGTTGAAGCGCGCCGAGACGCTGCTCGAAGGCGCCCCCGCTGCTTCTTTGAGTGAGGACCCGGCCGAAGGTGCTGTTAACGCTGAGCAAGCGGCAGAGCGGCTGCGAGAGGCCCTCGCTGCCAACGCGTTGGGCACAGGAGCTCTCGTTGATTTCGATTGGGAGGCAGCTCTTGAGGAGCTTGACGGCCTGACCATCGATTGGGTTCGCTGTGGTCCAGTATCAGGCGAGGAGGGAGAGGCCCTAGAAGCACGCTTCGCCGAGATTACAGAAGAGCTCAAGGCAAGGGCACCGAAGAAGGAGCGCAAGAAGCAGGCTTCGTCATCTCCTCGTGGCAGGGGCGCTTCGGTTGGCCGCCGTCCCCGTCCTGAGAACAAGCCTGCGATCGAGGAACCTGCAGTCCAGGAGTCCAGCGAGGCCGTGTCTGAGGAGGCCGTGTCTGAGGAGGCCGTGTCTGAGGAGGCCGTGTCTGAGGAGGCCGTGTCTGAGGAGGCCGTGTCTGAGGAGGCCGTGTCTGAGGAGGCCGTGTCTGAGGAGCCTGCAGTCCAGGAGTCCGTGTCTGAGGAGGCCGTGTCTGAGGAGGCCGTGTCTGAGGAGGCCGTGTCTGAGGAGCCTGCAGTCCAGGAGTCCGTGTCCGAGGAGCCGGTGTCCGAGGAGCCCGAGGGCGATACCGAGAAGCAGCTTCAGAGCTAACCACTTCCTATGGACTTCACCTGGGACGTCGCTCCCGTCTTACTTCATGGCCCAACCCCCCTGCGGTTCTATGGTCTCCTGATGGGGCTGGCCTTGATTGGGGGCTTCTTCATCTGGCGTTGGCAGGTTATCCGGGCGGGTCATGCGGAAGAGACCGCGGCGATCTTCTTGGCTTACGGGCTGGTCGCGGTGATTGTCGGCGCTCGTCTGGGACATTGCCTCTTCTATGACTTCGGTCGCTGTTTCGGTGATGTGTGGACCGTCTTCAAGGTCTGGCGGGGGGGCCTCGCGAGCCATGGCGCGGCCATTGGTTTGGTGATCGCGCTCTTGATTTATGTACGTCGGCACAAGTTGCCCTTGGTGGACACCTTCGATCGGTTGGCCATCTCCACCGCTTGGGGGGCGATGTGTGTGCGTATTGGCAACTTTTTCAACTCTGAGATCGTTGGGCGGCCTACAGGGGCGTCGTGGGGTGTTCGCTTCCCACGCTTCGATCGCGTGCCAGCGCTCGAGGCTCCTCTGCGACATCCCGTACAGCTCTACGAAGCGGGGCTTGCCCTCGGGGTCCTCATGGTACTTCTCATCATCGATCGAAAGCTTGGTGAAGCTCGACCCCGAGGCCTTCTAGCGTCGCTCTTTTTTCTGCTCTATTTTGGTGGGCGGCTTTATGTGGAGCGCTTCAAGGCTTTTCAGACCCTTGACCCCTCTTCGCCCCTCACCATGGGCCAGATCTTGAGCATCGCTCCTGCGGCCCTCGGCCTGGCGGGTTTGCTTTGGGTTGTTTGGCGTGGCGTTGCTTCGATGCGTGGCGATTGACATCCCATACACATGCCCTACATATCAATCCGCGAACGATGCCATCCTTTTTTCACAAACTAAAAGTGTCCCTCTGGCTGATCCTGGCGATGATCCTCTTGCCGGCGCTGGCCTCGGTGAGCGTGGGCGTGCTGATCCTCGTCTTCTATCGTGAAGCCTGGGATGTGGCTTTTGGCGTGCTGGTGCTCTCTTTCGCCATGTTTTCCATTGTGGGCTCTCTGACGACGGTCTACCTCTTGCGCCGCTCCGCGCACTTCGCTCAGCTCCAGAGCGACTTGATCGCGCGCATCTCCCACGACTTCCGCTCGCCTTTGACCTCCATTCGGATCACCCTCGACACCATACGCTCGGGGCGGGGTCGCGACCCTGGGGATCAGGAGCGCTGCCTCGAGGCCCTCGCGGCGGAGAGTGAGCGCCTGGAGGGGCTCGTAGAGCAGGTGTTAACGCTGCGGCATATGGAGCGCGCCGCGCCTGCTGAAACGGTGCGCCCCCAAGATGTCGAGGTGCTGGTGCGAGAGGCCCTCGAACCCTTTTCTTTGGACGCCGAGTACATGTCCCGTGTGGTGCTGGTGGTGGAGTCTGATTTGCCTCAGGTCGTGGCTGACTCTGATGCGGTGGTAGAGGCGGTTCGGAACCTGGTGGAAAATGCGCTCAAGTTCGGAGAGGGTGAGGTCTCCGTGGGCCTCCGCTACGAGGGTGGGGTCGAGATCGTGGTTCGCGACCAGAACAAGCCGATCCCAGGAGAAGCACAGAAACGGATTTTTCGTCGTTTCGAGCGGGGACAGGGTGACAAGCCTGGTACTGGGCTGGGCTTGGCCATTGCCCGGCAAGTGGCGGAGAACCATGGTGGCGACCTCAGTCTCTCCGTCTCAAAGGCAGGCAACACCTTCACGCTCGCCTTGCCAAAGCTCGTGGACCAGCTGAGGAGGACAGGATGAAGGCACTTTCCCTTGAAGAGACGTTTGGGCTTGAGCAGCTACGACTCGTGGAGCGGGAGGACCGCCACCCGAGACGGGGTGAGATTCTCCTCGAGATGAAGGCCGCGTCGCTGAATTATCGCGATCTCTTGCTGGTCAAGGGGCACTACGATCCGCGCCAGCCGCTGCCGCTGATCCCGGGCTCTGATGGGGTGGGAGTGGTCATCGCAGTGGGCGAGGGCGTCGAGCGCTTCGCTGAAGGCGATCGCGTATTGCCGATCTTTGCTCAGCGCTGGATCGCTGGGCCGCCAACGCGCGAGCGCCTGCGCTCCACCCTCGGCGGACCCCTCGATGGCGTGCTCTGTGAGCGCATGGTGATCTCGGCGGAGGCGGCGGTGCTTGCCCCACCTCACCTCTCCCACCTAGAAGCAGCCACCCTGCCTTGCGCTGCGCTCACCGCTTGGACGGCCCTGGTGGTGGAGGGCGGGCTCAAGGCAGGTGACACCGTGCTCGTTCAAGGTTCAGGCGGGGTGTCGATATTTGCCCTTCAACTGGCAAAGCTCTTTGGCGCGCGGGTGATCGCCACGTCGAGCAGCGACGAGAAGCTGGAGCGCATGTGCGAGCTCGGCGCTGACGTGGGCGTCAACTACAAGAAGGAGCCCAAGTGGGGCCGCAAGGTGCGCCAACTAGCAGGTGGCGAAGGGGTTGATATCGTTGTCGAGGTGGGCGGCGCCCACACCCTCGGCGAGTCGCTCAAGGCCCTACGCGTTGGTGGCTTCATCGGCATGATCGGGGTGCTCTCGGGCACGAGAGCGCCTGTAGACCTCTTGCCGCTCTTGATGGGCTATGTACGCATCCAGGGCATCCTCGTGGGCAACAGAGACAACTTTGAGGCGATGAACCTCGCTCTTGGGGCAGCCCAGCTTCGCCCGGTGCTGGACCGCACCTTTCCTTTGAGCGAGGTAGGGCTGGCCCTAGAGACCATGGCCAGC
This sequence comes from Deltaproteobacteria bacterium, assembly GCA_019314525.1. Lineage (GTDB taxonomy): Bacteria > Myxococcota_A > Polyangia > JAFCZD01. Next base: position 8,041 of record JAFCZD010000141.1, on the reverse strand, counting down.
GGTGCCCATTTTGGCAAGATCGTGATCGAGATCGGCTGATGCCTTTGCGCTCGCCAACTCGGTTGCTGCCCTTGCTCTCGTTGCTGATTGTCACCCTGAGCGCCTGTGGGGATGTGCACCCCATTGTGTCCGTGGATCAAGTTGATGCGGGTGATGGTGAGTGCACGCCTGATTGCACACACAGGGACTGCGGAGCCGATGACGGCTGCGGTGGTCTTTGCCAGGGTGTTTGCGGGGCAGAACTCGTGCATCGTTGGTCCAAGAGCTTTGGTGGCGGGTCCTCCGATTTTGGCGTTCGTGTCGTGGTGGATAGCGGGGGCAATACGATTATCATCGGTCAGTTCCTCTACACGGCAGATTTTGGTGGTGGTCCGCTGACGAGTGCTGGCGGGTACGATGTCTTTATCGCTAGCTATGACCCCGTTGGAGCCCATCGCTGGTCCCGAGCTCTCAGCGGTCCGGAATGGATCTTCCCCATTGATTTGGCGCTGGATGGTGCTGACAACCTCACAGTGACGGGGAGCTTTCAGGGCGATGCGGATTTTGGCGGCGGCACGCTCACCAGCGTAGGAGGCTTTGATATCTTCATCGCGAGCTATGAAGCCGGGGGAGCCCATCGCTGGTCCAAGCGCTTTGGCTCATCCTTGGAGGATGGGGGCGGAGGTCTCTCGCTGGACGCCGCAGGAAATATCATCGTCACCGGCCATTTTGGGGAGGCTGTGGACTTTGGTGGTGGCCCGCTCACAAGCGCTGGGCAGAGAGATATCTTTGTCTCCATGCTTGATGAGCAAGGCAACCATCGCTGGTCTCGACGCTTTGGCGGGCCAAGTGATGATTTTGCAGCAGCCGTGGCGACCGATGGTCAAAGCCATGCCCTGGTCACAGGAACTTTTCAAGGCTCGGCGGAGTTTGGCGACACCATGTTGGTTAGCGCAGGGAAGTCGGATGTTTTCCTGGCCAGCTTCACCCTCACAGGCGTGCTTCAATGGTCCAAAGGTTTCGGCACCGCCACGACGGAGTTCGCATCTGGTGTCGTGGTGGATACCACGGGTAACGTCACTATCGCAGGAAGCTTCGATGGTTCTATAGACTTTGGCGGTGGGCTCCTGCTGAACGCTGGCACCTCCGACGTCTTCGTTGCGAGCTTTGACCTTGAAGGTGAGCATCGCTGGTCCCGGCGCTACGGTGCAGCTCTGGGTGATACAGCCGCGGATATTGTCGTGGACGACAGTGGCAATGTCATCCTTACGGGAGGGTTCAATGAGACGCTCGTTTTGGGCCTAGAGCCGCTGGTGAGCGCCGGCAACAGTGATGTCTTCGTCGTGAGCCACAGCCCAAGTGGCGCCCTCCGCTGGTCGCGGCGCTTTGGAGGGACTCAGTATGACATGGGCAGCGGGGTTGCGGTGCACGGTGGCGATGTTGTGGTCACAGGGAGCTTCAAAGAGCATTCGAACTTTGGTGGTGAAACGCTGACCAGCGTGGGCCACGACGATGTTTTCCTCGTGCGTTTGGGCCCCAAGCTCTAAAGACCCAGCAGGCGCGGCAGGAGCACCTCTGCAGGGCCAAGGAGGACCTCATCAAAGGCAGGGTCAGAAGGATCCATCGCCTCCAGGTTGAGGTAGAGCGTGCGAGCGCCGGCATATTCTGCAGAGCGCACAAAGCTTGCTGCGGGATAGACCGTCCCTGAGGTGCCTACGGCCAAGAAGAGGTCGCATGTGTCGAGGGCGTGCTTGGCGCGTTGGATGGCGTCTGTGGGCAGCATCTCGCCAAAGAGCACCACATCTGGCCGCAGGGGCGCGGTGCAATGTGGGCAGGGGGGCGCGCGTTTGCCCTTGTGTTTCCCTTGGAGGTCGAAGGGGGGCAGGTCACAGCCAGGGTCGCTGCAGCGCGCCTTGGTGATGGAGCCATGCAATTCGACGACCTCTCCGCTGCCTGCGCGCTGGTGTAGACCATCGACATTTTGCGTGATCAACAGGAAGTCATGCCCTGCTTCACGCACTAAGCGTTCGATGCTAGCGAGAGCTTGGTGCCCTGCGTTGGGGGCAGCCTTGTGAACGTGGAGGCGTGCCTTGGAAAAGAACGCCCAGACCTCATGGGGGCGCTCGAAGATCGCGGCGGCGTCGGCGAGCTTTGCGCTCTCAACTTTTTCCCAGAGCCCCCCTTTGCCGCGGTAGGTGGGCAGCCCAGAAGCCACCGAGACCCCAGCACCGGTGAGCACGACCACGCCTCGGTAGGTTTCCCAATGGATAGCTATGGCTGAAGTGTCGCGCATACATGAAGCCGTGGATTTTTGGCCATCAGCCCACAGGTGAGCGCAACCAATAGTGGGCTGTTCCGTGCTGCGAAAAGCCCTGCCGCGCCACCATCGGTGCGGTGCTCGCCTCATCCGCCAAGAGCCCGACGGAATCGATGCCGAGCTGCTCAGCCGCGACGATGCGGGCCGCGAGCAGGGCCGAATACACCCCGCGTCCCCTTGCTTCGGTCTTGGTGGCACCGCTCCAGAGCAGGCCAAAAGAGAGCTTGGGAAAGAGCGTCATGTTTCCTGCGGCGAGGGGTTCGCCTTTGCCGTCGTAGCCGATGAAGCGCAGCACACGCGCGTCGCGACCGGTGCAGAGCTTGAGATCGTGGGAGTCGTCGTCAGCTCCTCGCGGGCCAAGATCGCCGAAGGCGGTGTCGAGCACGGCCAAGTTGTCGCGTAGCCCCTCCTTATCGATGACCAGCCGCACGACGAGATCATCAGGTGTAGGGCGTGATTTGTAGTCGCTCGTGTCGATCATGCTTACCCGATAGGAGCTCGCCAAAGTGTAGCCTGCTTCGCCCAAGCGACCCTCAAGGGGGGCAGCATCGAGGGTGGGCGGGATCAGCCAGCGCGAGCGGCGTTCACCATGGGCCTGTACCACCTCGTCGATCAAGGCGGGATAATCTGTTGGCGCAGCTCGTGTACGCGTCACCATATTGAGATAGGTGCTGTCACGCGGACAGCTTAGATAGAGCAGCTCATCGCGCTCAATGACTTTCACGTTGGAGGGCACCCAGAAGGTGTCCCATTGGCTGCGCTCGAGGATCTCATCGGGAGAGAGTGCCACGCTAATACCTTCCGCCAAAGTTGAACCTGCTCATCACACGACTCCGATTTCCTGCAGCTCTTTACGCTGCCTTATGTTCCGAACTCCACATAGCAGACCACCGGCCTTCTGCCAGCAAAAGTGCCTTTCAGCGCTCGCCGAAGCCAGTACTTGAGGCAGTCTCTCATTATTTTCAGCGCAGCGTCCACAACCTTGGCGAGGCTGTCATCGGATGACACTTTGGAGGAGCTGAATCCTTGGTGAAAGGCTCTCAGCTGGCTTCCTAGACCTTCACAGCGTAAGTCTGCTCAAGCATCCTCATCTTCGAAGTCGCGGATCAATTTCTCCGCTTTGGCGTTCTTGACGCGATTGATCAAGCGGCGCGCCTCCTGGTTGTCGCGGATTGTCTTGGCCAGGGTAAACGAGGAGCTGACGACGAAGATGACACCGATGCCCATGAATGCCCGTATCCAGGGCTCTACGGGCAGATAGACGATGCCAAAGCCCATGGCGGCCAGCGAGAGGGCAAAAGCGACCCATACTTGAAGAATCCAGGCAGGGGTGTCCACGGTGGGGTGATGCTCCATCTTCGACTCCTTTGCTCAATGGTGTCGCGCTTCTGCTGCCTAAGTACAGTGAACCAGCGAATGTTCACCAACTTCTGGGGAGCTGTACTACGGGTGTTCACCGCGGAGAGTCGCGACCTGTTCTTGTAAGAGCGCAGGTGTGGCTTCTTCTGGGGTGATGACATGCCCAGCCACCAGCGCAATGCGTGACCAGAAGCGTCTGGGGACAAAGCCCAGCACACGCTTCTTACGGCTGAAGATACTGCCCCACATGCCCCGCAAGGCCAGGGGAACCACAGGCACGGGCGTGCGCTCGAGGATGCGCTCGATGCCTCCGCGAAAGGGCGAAAACTCCCCGTCCGCGCTGAGCTTTCCCTCGGGGAAGATGCAGACGGCGTCACCTTGGGCGAGGCTCTCGGCGATGGTGTCCATGGCCTGCAGCAGCAGGGCGGGATCTTCCCGCCTCTGCGCGATGGGGATCACAGCCCCGTTGCGCACCATGAAGCGCGCAATGGGGTAGCGCGCGAATTTATAATGCATGACGAAACGCACGGGCCGGTGTAGCGCGGCAGCGACGATGAGCCCATCGACGAAGGTCACGTGGTTGCAGACGAGCAAGACACCCCCTTCTTCGGGCACGCTCTCGAGGCCCTCGGTGCGCAGTCGATAGAAGACGTGCACCAAGAGCCAGACGATGAAGCGCAGGAGAAACTCGGGTGTTAGGGTGAAGATGTAGATCGCTACAGCGGCGTTGAGCAGCCCGAGGATGAGGAAAGAAACCTCAGGGGAGGCACCTTGGGAGGCTAGGCCAACGGTGAGCAGCGCTGAGGCCACCATGAAGAGCGCGTTGAAGATATTATTGGCGGCGATGACCCGTGAGCGGCGCTCCGGTGCGGCGCGCTGCTGGATCAGCGCCTGCAGGGGTACGCTGAAGAATCCACCGAAAATACTTATTAAGAAGAGGTCAACGAGAATGCGCCAGCTTTGAGCTGAAGCGATGAAGACGCCTACGTCGCGCAGAGGTGTGGTGGTGGGCTGAGTCGCAGCGCAGCTGGCGAGATAGAGATCCAGGGCAAAGATCGTCAGCCCGAAGGCGCCAAAGGGGACCAGGCCAAGCTCGATACGTTGCCGAGCGAGGCGCTCGCAGAAGAGCGAACCAAGGGCGATACCAACGCAAAACACCGCCAAAAAAAGCGTTACCACCGAGTTGTCGGCACGCAACACATCACGGGCGAAGGTGGGCAGCGCCGTGAGCACCGTGGCCCCATAGAACCAAAACCACGAGAGCCCGAGGATCGAGCGAAAGACCGTGCCATTTTCGCGTGCGTAGCCACAGATGCGCCAGGTCTGGCGTAGCGCGTTAAAGTCCAAGCGCAGCGTGGGGTCTACAGGGGGTGCGTTGGGTACCCAGAAGCTCGAGACATAGCCCAGCAGAGCGACACCCATGACGCTGGTGCTTACATAGAGAGGGCCGTAATCGAGGGCGATCAACACACCACCCATGAGCGTGCCGACGAGGATCGCTAAGAAGGTGCCGGTCTCTACCAACGCGTTGCCACCCACCAGCTCCCGCTCGTTCATAATCTGTGGCAAGAGGCCGTATTTCACCGGCCCGAAGGCGGCGGATTGCAAGCCCATCAAAAAGACCACCGTCAGCAGCAGTGGGATATTTCCCAAGAAGAAGCCTGCAGTGGCCAAGGCCATCACAGCGACCTCAGCGAGCTTGATCACGCGGATCAGGCGTGACTTCTCGAGCTTGTCGGCGAGCTGCCCCGCGCTGGCAGAGAAGAGGAAGAAGGGCAGGATGAAGAGGCCCTGGGCGATGGGCACCAAGAGGGCTGGATCGTAGCCATGGCGCTGGCTTTGGCCGAAGACGAGCAGGAGCACCGCAGCGTTCTTGAAGAGGTTATCATTGAGCGCTCCGAAAAAGAGCGCTGAGAAGAAAGGCGCGAAGCGGCGTTGGTGGAGGAGCTCGAGTTGACTCATACGATCTTCCTCTTTGCAGTTGAGATCAGTGTTACGGCGATGATGGATAACTCAATAGTATTAGTTGTGTTCTAGTTAATAAGGACTGCTTATTGGTGTGAGCCTCTTGATGATAGGATGGTGTGAGGTGCTCGATTGATACAACTATCAAAGCTCGAGGGATTTTTCTGGGTCGCCCGGGAAGGTGGCTTCGCCAAAGCTGCTCGTGCCTTCCCTTATCCCATCACCCAACCGGGCGTCTACCAGCAGGTCAAACGCCTCGAGGAAGACCTCGGTTGCGCGCTCTTTTCACGTGGCGGTGGCAAGGGGCGGGTGCAGCTGACGGGGGCCGGTCATCACCTCTACTCCTTTTGTGCACCCTTCTTCGAGCAGCTGCCTGTGGTGGAGCGTGCGATTCATGCGCGCAGCTACGGGGGCGTGTTGCGCATTGACGGTGCCCCGATGACCATTCGTGGTTTGCTGCCCACATGGCTCGCGCGCCTTCATGAGGCTCGGCCAGACATCCAACTCTCTCTTGAAGAATTGGACATGCCCAATGTTGAGCGTCTCCGTCGTGGCCAGGCCGACGTTATCGTCGATTTCGTCGAGACGTGGCCATCTTGGGTGCGCGTGCGGCCGGTGGCGAGGGTCTCGACCTTCTTGGTTTGGCCACGGCGCTTGGTGGAGGTTGCTGCCAAGCATGTCGGCCTGCCCCCTGACGCGCTTACCACCATGGCGATGATCGGCTACGGCGCGGGCTCGCGCTTGCGAGAGCTGCAAGAGATGGGGTTGCGCTGGCTGGGGCTTTCGCCCGCACAGGTGATCACTGCCAACAACGCCGATTCGATCCTCGCCTTCGTGGCAGCTGGTCTGGGCTATACGTTGATTCCTTGGCTTGACGATGAGGGCCCACAGGACGAGCGCGTGCAGGCTCAGCGGCTTGATGTGGAGCAGGCCAGCTTCGACATCGTCGCTGCGTTCCATGAGGACGCTGTGGATAATCCACTGGTTGACGCGCTGCTATCGGCGGCGCCCGCCATGGGCTCCTAGAAGAAGACCATTTGCGAGATCATGGTGTGCATAGGAGACTGAAGTCTGTTGAATCGAGGTGGTGAGTTTTGAGATGGTCAGCCCCTTGGGGTCTTCTACTGACGACGTTATGTCTTAGCGCCTGTGTGCGGGTTGGCTTCGATCCCCGCGATGGAGTGGAATGAACCCCTCGCGCCTCCTCGCACGTACACGCAAGCATGCCATCAAGGCCCTGACGCCAGCGGTGCAGGCGGTCACCTATGAGCTGCTCTTTCGCCATGGCCAAGACAAGCTCTTCTCCAAGTTGGTGCGCGCTCGAGAGATTTTTTCGGGCAAGCTGATTCGGCTCGAGGCATCAAGTGTTTGCCAGCTGCGTTGCCCCGCCTGCTCGATCTCGCGCTGGCGCAAACGCGGCGGCGCCACGAAGGATGGCGAGGGCGGCGTCATCGGCTGGGGCCTTTTGCGCTATCAGGACTTCGCGCGACTGCTCAAGGAGAACCCGGCCATTCGCACCGTGGAACTCTCCAATTGGGGAGAGATCTTCTTGAACCCCGAGTTAATCCCCATCATGCGCCTCGCCCATGAGCGTGGCGTCAAGCTGCGGGCTGTGAACGGGGTCAACTTCAACCGTGTCTCCGAGGAGACCCTGCGCGCCTTGGTTGACTATCGCTTTGGGCCCATCACCGTCTCCATCGATGGCGCGACCCACGAGAGCTACAAGCGCTATCGTCGCGTGATGCGCCACATTCGTTATCTCGAACGTTACAAAGACAGCCAAGGGGCGCGCGATCCCAAGCTCACCTGGCAGTTTATCGTCTTTGGCCACAACGAACACGAGATCGAGCTCGCGCGCGAGCTGGCGGCTGAGCTGAAGATGAACTTCCGCGCCAAGCTCAACCACACCCCAGGCTACTCGCCCGTACAAGACCCCGCGCAAGTGCGCGCGTTGATCGGGGGCCCTGCGTCGCGGGAGGAGTTTTTCCAGCAGAAACGGCGCGCCTACAGCCGACCCTGTACGCAGCTATGGACCTCACCGCAGATCAACTGGGACGGCAAGCTCCTGGGCTGCTGGGCGACTTTGGCAACGTCTTCGAGGCAGGGTTAGAGCCGCTGCTCAGCGGCGAACGCTATCGCTACGCCCAACGCATGGTGCTCGGCTTAGCGCCGCCGCGGGTGGACATCCCTTGCGTGCGTTGCAAGGTCTATCGCAGGCACGTGTTGAACGGGGGCTCTTCGAGACTGTGAACCTCGCCTTGAGCCATCGAGGCCTCAGTCTAGCGTACGAGCAGCGGAAGCCTGTGTCCTCAATCCAGGACGATGGTCTGGTGGGGCTCGGGGATGGTAACAGTTCGGCCCTTGGCTTCGAGGGCCGCACCGAGCTCCTTGGCGGGCTCGAGATCGCCGTGCACCAAGAAG
>JAFCZD010000572.1 GCA_019314525.1 Deltaproteobacteria bacterium | reverse complement strand
GAGGTGCTAAGATACGCCCATGTACCCTCGGGCTCCAGCTCTCAGTCGGCGAGCGTTTGTGGCGCTCTTGTTTTGTACGCTCGTTTCAGCGGGGTGTCGCGAGGATTGTCTGCTCGTCGCGAGCTGCTGCACGAGCTGTGATGATGCCACAGCCACGGAGCGCTGCGGAGAGTGCAGCGCAGAGGAGACCCCTGCTTATCTTTGCCCCAAGCGCTCCGCCTGTGCGTTGGCCCACTATATCGGAGAGGGGCCAGCGCTCTGTTGTGAGGGCTCCTGCGGGAGCATCATCGGCTACGAAGCCGGTGAGGCCATATGCCGTGGTGAGGATGTCTATTTGCACGAGTGCGCGGTGGAGAGTGATTGCTTTCAGATCCATCGCGCCCTGGCCTTCGGCACCCTCTATCTCCCCTTCCATGAGGAGTCCTCGGGGAGCGGTATGCCACTCTCTGCGCTCTGGGGCGCAGAGGACCAGGTGTGGGCGGTGGGGGCCCAGGGGCGTGTCCTGCGGCGTGAGGCGGGGTTGTGGCGGGCCGAGGATGCTGGTTGCAGCGAGCACCTGACGGCGGTATGGGCCAGCAGCGACGATGTCTGGGTCGTTGGGTATAGCGGCACTGTGCTGCATTACACGGGGGCGCGCTGGGGCAAGGTCGAGGTCCCCACTAGCGCGCTCTTGACGGGCATCTGGGGCCGCTCCGCCACAGAGATATGGATCGTGGGGGAGGCGGGGACGATCTTGCGCTTTGATGGCATGAGCTGGCAAGCGGAGGAGAGCTCAGTGAGCGCCACGATCACCGCGATTCATGGCACTGATGCCCAAGTCGTCGCCGTGGGGCCCGAGGGGCTTGTGCTTCGGCGGGTGGATGGGCGCTGGCAGCGGGATCGGGAGGTGGGCAGCGAGGCTCTGCTCACCTCTGTTTTTGTCGACGAGGTTCAGGGGCGGGTTTGGGCATGCGGGCTAGCGGGCACGCTGCTGGAGCGCACACCCGAAGGGCGTTGGATTCAGCGAGAGTTGCCGCTCAACGCAGCGTTGACGGCGGTCTGGCACGATGGCGAGCAGCTGTGGGTGGTAGGGTATGGTGGCACGATCTTGCGGGGGGTGAATGATGCTCCCTTGGAGGTCGTCAGTTATTTTACAGCCGCGGGGGCCGCGGACTTGCTCACGATTTATGGTGGGCCGAGGGCGCTCTTCGTGGCAGGCGCTCGTGGCGCGGTGTTGCGCTACGATTGGGAGTGATAACCTTGAGAGCGATGATCTCGAGAGGGAAGAAGATGCGAATCAATGGGGCAGCGCTCGTTTTGGTTGTGGGGGTGATCACACCAAGCCTTGAGGCGCAAGCCGACCACACCTCGTTGCTCAAAGTGAACCTTCGCACGGGCAAGCGCTCAAGCATCGACAAGGCGGAGAAGCGTCAAGGCGCCGACGCCGCCCTTGACGCGCTGCTCGACAGCAGCACAGGCAAGAGCTTCTCTACGGCCGACCTAGGGCGTATCGAAAAGGCCGTGCGGCGCTTTTTGCAACAGACGCGTCCACGGGCTGCTCCACGACTTCTGCTCTTCCTCTATCCAGGCAATATTACCAGCCAACGTTTGCGCACCTTGCGAGAGATCTCCATCAACATCGATCTGGTGGTGGACCCCTGCGCTCGAGCGATATGCCGCGGCTCGGTGGCCAAGCACCTGGAGATCTTGGGGCGCGCTATCAAGCAAGCCGTGATCCGAACCCAGGACTACGTGATCCGTTTCAAGACCGTGACCGTGCGCACGTCTACGGCGATGCGGGGTGCTCGCTTCGATATCTACAGCTTCAGCGCCAAGGAGGTGGTTGACGCTGGCCAGGGGGGGCGTGGACAGAAGCTCGTGCGTCGCGTGCTGGATGCCCAAGAAGGCTACGCGCGTGAGATGACGCGCAAGACGGCCAAGAATGTGGCGCGCAAGAGGGTCCGCCTGGCCAAATCCCCACGGGTGATACGAGATGGCGAGCGGGTGACGGTTGACCTTGAGCTGCGCAGCGATCGCGTGCGTTACAAGCGTCATGTCGTCGACGCTTTGGCGGGGGCGATGAAGGCGCTCCGCTCGAGCAAGCTTACGCCGCAGACAGTGCAGCTCAAGGTGGTGGCGCTGATCCCCATGCGCGGCATGAGCCGTAAAGTGTTTTCTTGTCTGGGCCAGGCGGTGGACCGGTATCGCGCAGGGCGGCTCAGCTCTGGGGACCTTTGGGCGAGCTACATCACCCGTGAGGGCGGGCCCGGCCGCAGGATGAGCTTCAGCGCTGGCGAAGCGAGTGGTCGTGCATCAACGGCGGCGGATAGCGCCCCGGATAGGACCCAAGAGATCCTCTCGAAGAATGTGGCGCGCTTGGCGCCATGCCTGCAAAAAGAGGCCGCTCGGAATCGTCGATTCAAAGGCGTCACGCTGGAGTTTTCTGTGGATGGTCGTGGCCGTGCGGGTTCCTTTTCGACACGCGAGAGGGCTGGCAAGAAGCTCAAGCATTGCCTCCAGCGCGCCCTTGGTCAGATCGCCTTTCAGCGGCACGGGGGCGCACCCCGCCGCGTGAGCTACCCACTCTTCATTCGCCGCTGACCAGCGCTCCGCGCCTCCCGCCCAGGCCCACGCGCCATCACGGCGTTGGTGGATGCCCGCTTTTTCGAGGGCGTGACGGACGTGGAACGACCTACGCCAACTGGGACTTCAGCTCCCTGTGGGGCATCGACGAAGGCAGCGACTACCCGCAGCTCCGCTAGACATTCGCGGCGTAAGTCGCGAAGAGAAACGCCAAGGCACCAATCATAGCGGACAGACGTAGAACTGTGCGGGGCCTTCGAGTTGATAGGTGGGTGCTCCCTCGCTGTCGCTGAGGGAGGAGAGGTGCAGCCCGAGTGAAGGCGCGACGAGCCGGTATACCGGCAGCAGAGAGCCGATCGGTTGGCCGTAGGCGTGGCCAATGTCGTCACCATTGGTGTAGCCCAGGGTGCTGCCTTCGTCGGCCAGGACCGAGAGCATATGGTCCGATGTCAACGCATGGGCTCTTTGATAGATCTTTACCCGTTCTGTGCCACCGGCTGTGAACGTGCGCCACACCAAGCCTTCGAACTTGAAACCGAAGGGTGGTGTGGTGCTGAGGGAATACGCATGGGATCCCAAGATGGTGTGCGAGTGGCGGTAGACCGGCTGCCCGGCTTTCGTGTGTGTGCATTGCCCCCCCTGACAGACGTCTGTCGTGCAGGGGTCACCGTCACCACAGGGTTTGACGTCAAACGAGCAAACACCCGCGGCGCAGAGGTCTACCGTGCAGGGATCACTGTCAATGCATTTTGGGGTGTTCTCGCAAGCGCCGTCCTTGCAATGGTCGTTGGTGCAAGGGTCGTTGTCATCACAGGGGGGACAAGGCGAAAGGTCAGCCCCATGGCTGAGGTCAGCGCCATGGGCAAGGTCAGCGCCTGCAGCCGCATCCGAAAGGTCATCCGCTGCTGCAGTTCCGTCGCTGAGGTCACTGCCGAAGGCCCCATCCGCGAGGGCCAAGATCTGAATGTCATTGTTTTTTCCGCTGTCCAATAGGAGCAGTATTTCACCATCGCTGCCTGTGGCACGCTCCGTCGATCCCGCACAAGCGGCCAACGTTCCGACGAAAAGAGCGACCAGCGTTCCCTCAGAGGCTACGGAGAGAGTACGGCACAACGAGAGCTGAGGGCGCCACATGGGGTGATCTTAGCATCTCATGGCAGCCAATTCAGGGGCCCTATTTCGCCGAAG
>JAFCZD010000571.1 GCA_019314525.1 Deltaproteobacteria bacterium | reverse complement strand
CTGTGCAAAGCGCGATCGGCGAAGAGGTCGCCGATGATGGCGGTCAACGCCGTTGAGTCGAGGAGGTTATTCTGCACATGGATGCGAAAAATCGCCGTCAGGCCAGAAAAGGCACCTGCCTCGTAGCCCGTCAGTTGGTTGTCGTGGAGATATAACACCTCCAGCATTGAGAGCTTGCTGAAGGTGGAAGGGATGCTGCCCTCCAGCGCATTTTCAGAGAGGCCCAAGGTCTGCAAATAGGGCAGCTGCCCCAGCTCCGGCGGGATGGAACCTGTGAGGTTGTTTCGCTGTAGAAAAAGGTGCGTGAAGTCTGAGAGTTCGCCCAGCTCAGGAGGAATGGCCCCTGTGAGTTCGTTCATATAAAGGGCCAGGTGCCTCAAGCTCGAAAGCTGGCCAAACTCCGGCGGAATGGGACCGGTGAGCTGGTTTTCATGCAGCGCCAAGTACCACACATTGGAGAGCTTACTCAGCTCAACAGGGAGGCTTCCTGTGAGCTTATTCTTGCCAAAGGAGATCGTCTCCAGGAGCGAGAGCTCGCCCAACTCGGCAGGGATGCTGCCCGTCAGCTGGTTCCGCGAAAGCCCCAGATCCCGCAACTCGGAGAGCCTCCCTAACTCAGGGGGGATGCTGCCCGTCAATTGATTGGTCTGCAGTTGCAGGCTCTGCAGGTTTGCGAGCTGGCCTAACTCGGCAGGGATCATGCCTGCGAGGTCTTGGTCGCCCGCGGAAAGCTCCGTGAGGCCCAAGGGACCATCGCTGGACAGTACGCGCACAAGCTTCGTCCCCACCTGATCGTAGGGGTGGTCAACGCTGTTCGTGTCTACGACGGTGCCATCTCCAAGCTCCCACCTGAGGGGGCTGGCGCTCTTTTCAGCTGTCGGCGTGAACACCCTGGGATCGAGGCTGGTGGTCTGCAGCTCAAAGAGCAAGCTCCATTCGCGATCATCCGCGTCCGCCGCTGGGGAGCCATCCACGTGCGAAAACTGAAAGCCACCGCGGGTACACCCTACCAAGGAGAAGAGCACAACTCCGCCCAAAAAGAGCAGCGCTAATGGTCCACACCAACGCCCATCATGAGATTCCCCGCCCATGACTCTGATCATACCAAAGAATGGAGTGGAGTGGTTTTCCTTTTCGCTACTGCCTGGCGTCATCACCAAGCCCTCATCAAGTTGGATCAGAAAGCGGCGCTCAGACCTCAGATGCTATGCGCGGCAACAGAGTGGAGTGGTGATGTCTACTGTCCAGCGGCGAATCCACAGGGCACGGCGCCTTTGGTGCACATCTGCGACTGCGAGCCATCAGGCTCGAAACCTCTTCGAATGTAATCGTTTACCTCAGTGACGGTGTACTCCGGGCGGAAATAGCCGCGCCACTGCTTCATGGCCTCAACCATGAACGCGTCCACGCTGCGAGGTCCGCCCAATGTCTCCATGTTGTACTTCGCGAGATCACGAAAACCTGACGGATCTGGATCAACAAAGCTCACATCGCTGGAACGAGCATCGTTGGAGACGAGATCCATATCATCGTTGACCAAATTGTCCGAATGCGTGATGGAACCAACATCGCCGCCTTGGCGGATATCTCCAAGCGTACTAAAGACAGTGTTATTGCCAAGGCGCACAACTGTGGTGTTTCCAGCGTCTCCGGTGATAAAGAACGGATGCCCATAGGGCTGAGCGGAATTGTAATAGGCGATGATATTTCGTTCGACATCCGCATTGGCGTTCTCGATGATAATGCCGTAGCCCAATTCTTGTGCCACCGAATCACCCAGGTGCATGACGACGTTGTCATGTATTGATGTGTGAACAATGGGCCAAGTTTGACCGCCGTCATGAGTACCGATGACAATTCCGTAACCGTGACCTTCAACGTAATTATTGACTATCTCACCACCCGTCCGCGCATGGAATGCATAGGCAGACGAATCAACAAAGAAGTTATCTTTGAACAACGCAGATCCGGAAGGGTCCTCTGGGGGATATCCGTTTTCATTGTCGAAGTAGATGTGCTTCCCGCGGTACGCGCCGTCGGTATGAGCATCGTCATAGTATCCATTCTCATAAAAGAGATTTCCAACAAGGGTTTTGCCTCCATTGACGCCTGAGATGTACAGGGCGCCTGACCCACGGTTCTTGTTAACGATGTTGTTCCGAAGGGTAAGATTCGAGATCTTACCAAGGTACGGCGACTGGCTCGCACCGATTAAGAAGGCCATGTAGAAACCTTCAATATGGAGACCCTCGAACACCCAGTCTCCAGCTGAGGTTTCACATACCCATCGAAAAGCTCGAGGGCCATCGCTGGATACACTGTAGACATAGGTGTGTGCATGGATATGTAGATCCGCCAAAGTAACAAACTTCACGCCGTCACTCACAGCACCTGAGAAGGAGGAGTCTCCAGTGAGAACTGTGGGTCGTACAAGCGAGTCGCCGTAGGCGGCAAGCAGCGCTGGCTCCGTCGCCGAGCGGCCTGACTTCTCCCATTTACCAAAACTCTGGTTCGTCCAGGTGTCACCGGACTTGAACAGAATCCAATGCGGTTCGTTGTTGGGCAGGCCGTTGTATAGCGAAACGGCCGCACTGATTGTCTTGCACGGAATGATCGATGGCTCTGGATGAAAGGGATCGGAGATCTGGTTAGCAGGATACGAATCGCATGTGGAGTCATCTCCGGTGCTGTCGCTGAGATAGACGATGCGGGTATCATCGCTGGGAGCAAAAGTTGTCCACGACCCATCTGCGGTGCTGCCAAACTCGCTGTTGTCATCTGCGCTCGTACAGTCAGGGTCCTGTGGATAATCAATCAGATTATCACCGTCGTTATCCAGACCGTCTGAGCATGCGGCTAGCAGCGAGTCGACGGCCGCATCAGGATGATTTGTCTCCGAGTCTCCTGGTATCTCCGAATCTCCTGGTATCTCCGAATCTCCTGGTGGGCCTGCGTCTGTAGCCGAATTCCCCGGATCCTGTCCGCAGCCTGCAATGCTCATTGCCATCAGAATGACTATTGAATATCGAAGCATCTGTTCCTTTGGGGATGTCCCGCTAAATGTTGTTCATTGGAGCCACGACCTCATCAGTAGGTTGATCATCAGGCGGCGACCTGCTGCTGGTCAAGGCTGTCTTCCAAGCCCAGATTCTTGTGGGGTTCTTTGATCAAGATGCGCATGCCGTTCATGCCGCGCCTCACCACTGTAACGAAGGACTACAAAGCCTACCTCCTCGGGGCGCAAAGCTCACCCAGAAGCCGCCGCGCCTCGGCGCTGAAGGGGTCCTGCTCGAGCCAGCGCGCGAGCCACCGTCGCGCGAGCGGGCCATCGCCGTCGGCCAGCGCCATCCGAGCCAAGAGCGCCAGCGCAGAAATTGCGCGCTGGTCAGCCTTCACCACACGTAGCGCGAACATGCGCGCATCTGCTCTTTGCCCACGCTTCTGGGCCACGAGAGCCCGAACCGTCCACACAGCAATGCCCTGCTCCATACTGGCCAGCAGGGCCTCAGCTCGAGCGAGAGCGTTCACCTCCACCAGCAACCGCGACAGGTGTAAGAGCCCCTGCTCGGTGGCCCCAGGATGCGGCGCGAGATCGCGTTTCACCTGCGCCACAATCCGCGTCACCACCGACGTCGCGCTCAGGTCTAACGCCGCTTCTCGCGGGCAGGCCCAGCGGGCGCAGAAGAGGGTCTCTGTGCCATCGCTAAAGATCAACGTCCAGTCTGCGTGCTTGTAGAGTGCCACCACCAGGGA
>JAFCZD010000140.1 GCA_019314525.1 Deltaproteobacteria bacterium | reverse complement strand
GGTGAGTTCATGGTGTCGAGTGTACTCGACAGTGCGTTTAGTGTCGAAGTCATTCGACAGTGCGCTTGGTGTCGAATGTACTCGACACTTACACAATACACGACCATCGCTCGGTCGCTCCTGAAAGAACCCAAGCTCTACTTCTACGACATGGTCAAGCTCCGCCCCTATCACCCGCCACAGGTCTGTGGGAGGGCCTCCGGCTCCACCACCACAGCGGCCTCCGAAAGGTCCTCGCTGATCACCTGGGAGACGACGCGGTCGGTCACCTCTGAAAGATACTCGCTCAAGCTCTCAGCGAGCTGCTGATACTGCGGCCAGAGGGTATCATCGACGAAGCCCTTGCTAACTTTCACCATCACCGTCGTGTAGCGCTGACGACGATAGCGGTAAGGGCTCAACGCATAGCGGCGCAGGAGCGCAACGAAGACGCGGCGCGACCACATATCACGCATCGTGAACTTGTACTCAACGGGTGGGACTTCGACCTCCAAGCTCCGCAGGCGCGCCAAGATTCGCTCCCGAGCATGCTGGGCCGACACCCGCTCGCCCTCAGTGGTGGCCCCCGCGAAGAGCGCCTCGATTAGGCGTAACTTCTCGATCAACCTGGCCTCGTCCATCATCTCAACACCTCAAGAGAGTTCTGGGAGGCCACATATCTCGGCAGTGCACGAGAGACAAGCCTAACCTTGGGCCTCAGTGAGACGCTCGCGGCGCCAAGTCTGCTGCGCAGCGAAAGCCCAGGGAGCCACGGCGTATGCTCGGCAATAGCGGCTGGCGAGAGGTCACCTCAATGAGAGTCTTGTCGTCGCTCCACGATCCTCCGCGGGTGACCTTGCGGCGGCCAGCGGCAGGGCCGCGCGGGTTAGCTCCTGGGCCCCTCTCGTAGTAACCGGCGCCATACCAATCAGAGACCCACTCGGCGACATTTCCCGCCATCTGTCGCGCGCCATAGGGGCTCTCCCCGCCCGCATAAGCATCAACAGGGGCGGTGCCCTTGCGGCAGGGCCTCTCTTGCCTATGGAAGGCCGCGTCTTCGCAGCGGGGCTTGGTGTCACCCCAGGGGTAAGGGCGGCCATCGGTGCCCCGCGCAGCTCTCTCCCACTCCGCCTCCGTGGGCAATCGCTTGCCCGTCCAGTGGCAATAGCGCCGAGCATCAAGCCAGGAGATGCAGTTGATGGGGTGGCCATCGCGCTGGGCCACGCCATAGTTACAACCTTTGAGTTTCTTCTCCTTGGCGTAGGCGCTGGGGTCCACGCACGCGTGGGTTTTCACACACTCACGATAGCGCGCCACCGAGACCTCGAAGCGATCGATAGAAAAACTCTCGAGGGTCACCTCGCGCTGAACCTCGTCGGGCTCGGCACCCTTGCCCTTGCCTCGCGCAAAAGGCCCCCTGGGCACCACCACTGTTGCCACCGGATCCCGCCCGTTGCCAACCTCCGCGCCCAGCTGCACGCGAGTCTTCGTCATTGGGATCGCCTCCACGAGAGGCGAGCACGCTGCGTTGGACGCCATCAGCGCGAAGCCCTTGGAGCACTTCACCGTGCCCGCGCACCCCGCCTGGGGCGACCACTCTTGTCCTGGCCAACAGCAGCGCCCCCGCGAGCGAAACGCACCAGGTGCACAAGCACATGTATCGTGTTTTGGCGCCTGCCCGAGGCCACAAGTCGCGAGGGCCGCTGGCTGCGCAACGATCCTCTCAAAGTGAATCTGCCCCAACCCGCGCTGAGGGGATCTACTGTGCACATGGACAGGTCCCAGGTTTCCGCTCGCAGAGAGTTCCCCCTTGAGCGCACGTTCAACGAGTTCTGGCGGCAGGCGCACGCCCACAAAGTACTCACTCTCCGGCAACGCGCCAAAGGTAAAACACCCCTTCTCGTCGCTCTGCATTGAGGCCACGACGGTCGCGGTGGCACCGCGTTTGGTGAGCGCCAGCTCCTGGGCACCCAGAACACGAAAGAGGCCAACCCTCACCCCAGGGAGCGGGATGTCCGCCCTGCTAAGACAACCCGTGATGCGCCCGCCATGCCATTTGGGCAGAGGAGACCAGGGGGAAAACGGCTGGTAGCCGGCCTTTTTAGCGCGCGCCCATAGTTGACGGGCAAGCGTCATCCGACCAAGGTGTCGTGCCAGCGAGGCGGCCATGGGCATGCTGCGGGGACCCATGCGAAAAACGCTGGCGTCCAAAAAGCGCTCCGCTATCCGGCGCACCGCGGGCGTCAGGGGGAGTTGCATGGCCAGCACAGCTGCGGTGGTTGTACCGAGCACGCTGTTGGTGCGTCGTACGTGCGCGAGCTGGGCGACCAACGCCTCCTCTGGTCGCCAACGTCGCAGCAACACCTCCGGCAAGACCTCCGAGGCGAGGGGCAAGAGGAGGCTCCAGCGTGCGTTCTTCTTCAACCAACGAGAGAGCGCACCGGCTGCTTTGTCCTCGGCGATCAGCGTACTAGCGCCTGAGAAGAGGGTCTCCACAGAGACCTGCAGGTCGTAGGCACGAATACGGATTCCGTCGGGCGTAGGCCATGCTACCTGCCAGGTGATCTTCCTTCTCGCCTCCCCAGAGCGAGAGCCAGGGTGATAGGCACGCAAACGGGTGGCCTCCGCCAGGCTCGGCCCGCCGAACAACCTCTTGGGCATCCGCCACAGCCCAAGAGGAGGAGAGCGCCCATCCGCCCCCGTGTGATAGAGCATCAGCCCACCCACCGGGAGCAGCACCAAGAGCATGGCGAGGGACCGTTGACGCCAGGTCGCGCGAGTGGGTGCGAGCGCCACCATCATCCCCAAATTCACAGCGCTCGTGCCCACAAGCAACACCAGCACAAAGCGCTCGAAGCCACGCATACCATCGACAAAGACCGGCGACTCTGGCCACGCGCTCCACACCGCGGTGTAACCAAGCACCGTGGTGATCAGGTCGCCTGGGGACTGCTTGTCAAAGAGGAGATCGTGCAGGCCGTAGAGCGTGAAGCCACACACCGCGCCAAGCACAAAACCGAAGAAGAGATCACGCCGGGGAATGCTCCGCCACGCCCGCAAGCGCGCAAGGCGAGCATCAAAGCAGCGCTGGCCAACGAGCACGAAGAAGAGGCCCCACAGGCCTCCCATCAGCAGGCCAGCTGCAGGCTGTCCGCCTCGAATCCCTGGCAGCAACGCATTGACACCAGCCCCGAAAGCAACCCAGAGCAAGAGCCGCAACGCATTGTGCACCCAACGTCGCGGCCACGAGGAAACGCCCTGCCTTGCTGGCTCTCGTTGATAAAGCAACGCAGGTAACAAGAGGAGCAGCACGCCGGCACCGATGACCATCGGCCAGAGCAACCAACCACGGCCAGCCTGGGACAAAGCAAACGCGTCCAGGTTTTCCAGCGCTTGGTGGGCCGAGTGGGAGAGCAGGTACTCTTTGAGCCGGCCGGCATCCAACGCCTCCGGCAGCTTCCCGTTGAACCAATGCGCCAAAGCCCAGCCCAGCAGCGCAGCCAGCGTCATGGCCAAGAGCGTACGCAGCCACAGCCACCGGTCTCCCTTTTCCGCAGACAACGTCATCTTCAAACCCTCTATCAGCATCCTTAACCTCGCAGATTACAACAAGAGTTTCAGAATGCGAAACAGGGGCTGAGGCTTCAACCGGCCACTTCGGCGCCCTTGCTCGGGCATCGACGCGATTGTGGCCGATTCTTCGACTTCGCGCGATTCAGGGCTGCGCTTCACCCCTCAGAACTGCATCCCATCAGAACTGAGCCTCGAGGTCCATCAGCTGCTCCCCGATCTTGTATTTTTTGCGGGGCAAGACGCCGATCATGTTCTGTTGCGCCGGCACCGACGGACGGTTGCCTGCACGGATGGATGCACGGTTGCCAGCACGGCGTCTCCTCGCCAGGGCCCGCTTATGTTGACGGCGCGTCTCGAGCACCAGCTCCGAGGGGTACTCTACTTGGTAGGCCACACGAAACTGGCGCTTCTCTTTGGGCGCAAGCTTCAGCGTCCAGTGCAGCAGACCTTGCGAGTTGGGCTTGAGGCCGCCAGAGATCTTTACGCGGTCGATCTTGATCTCCTTGTTCTCCGAGAGCGGGATGCGATCGGTCAAGGCCACCACGCTCTCCTCGGAGGAGAGGTTCTCCACGGTGACGATGAATGCCACGCGCATCTTGTTGCGCCTCTTGCGCACCAGCGCGCTGTGCTTGCGATCCATCTTGCGCGAAAGCTTGAGGTGATCGGCAACGTTGAGAAAGAGCGAGAAGCGCTCGCCCTGGGCGATGAAGTTGATATCGGTCATGCCCAAAAAAGCGCCGTCCTGATAGAGCGCGACCTTGCCCGGCAGAAAAGACTGCTTCGTGGAGTTTGTCATCTCCAAGGTGCGGGCCGCGTTGAGGGACTGCTCGGGCACGGCGACGATCTTCTGCGTCGTGGCGAGCACGCTGCGGCCAATGCGCATCCTCACAGGGTGACCATCACCTCTGACGCTGGGCGCGGAGATCGCCCTGAAGTGTGCCGTCGTCCCACGCTTCTGCAGGCCTTGAAAGATGCGCACCGTCTTGCTCTGCACCACCTGCAAGTACTTGATGTTGCGCTGGTAGGACTCATCGAAGCTCAAACGCTGGCGCCTAGAGGCCTTCTGATGGGCCCGATTCCACATTTGGCCCTGCTTGCGAAAGGCCTGCTCGGCGCGCCGAAAAGACGTCATCTTGCTCGTGAGGATACGCGTGGCCTTGTGGGTCTCGCCCAGGGTCAGCGCCTCCAGTTCGGGGATGCGCACGGACTGCGTCGAGGATTGCGTCGAAAAGGAGAGCTTGGCGTTGCGCCAGTCCTCACCGCTGGTCTGCGTGACCACCGCAAAAGAGACGACCTCAGCGGTCTTGGATTTCGAGGTGCGCACCCGCAGATCGTGCATGGGCTCCCAGGTCGCCCCTGGGATCATGTAGGTCAGGTCCACGGTGCTTGGCGTCTCGCGGCTGCCCTGCAGCGTCACCAGCACGGTGGTCTCCTCGAGCTTCATCAAGTTCTTCATCTCCGCGAGCTGGCGCTGGCTCGCTTGAAAGTCTGGGGTGATCTGCTCACGCTGGCGCTGCACAACGCGCCGCGCCTTGGCCGTGGCTCTCAGGGAGTTGCTGATGAACGTGAGCACCTCTCCGTAGCTCGTAACCTTGATATGCCCCATGAGGGCGTCCTTGTTGATCTTGGCCAGCGAGAAGGCGCGGATGGCCTTGATCTGATCCCTCTGGGCGTCGAGCACGCTGACCTCGTCGTTGAGGGCCGCTAGCTGGTTGATGAAGCCCTGATGTTTAGCCTTGGCCTTCTGCCACTTTCTGTCCGTGGCCCTCGCCAGAAAATTGCGCTCCACGCGCACATCGACGATGCGCCCGGCGCTCACCGCCACGCGCACCGAGCCGTCGTCTACCCAGCCTGGCAGCTTCCTGAAGGCGAACACCGTGGGCTCCGTCGACACCTGCGCCGTCGCCCTGCGCGTCACCCGGGCGCGATCCGAATAGACGGTGACCTTCGTCACCTTGGAGGGCAACGCCTGCGAGTTCGACGCCTCGGGCACGTCCACTACCGCTGGCCCCATGACCTCCGCGGCCACAGGGTGCCTTGGTGAGGAAGTCACCACAGACGGCGGAGGGCAACCCATGACCATCATCGAAACACCACAGGCCAGAATCCACCCCACGACCTTGCGCTCTACCCTCATGCTCTGCTCCTTGCGCTCGAGACACGCCGAATTCGTCCACCCACAGGTGGTCTCCGAACTCACAACGCGCGAAGCGCGGAAAGGGTCTATTGATGCAAAAAATGGAACCTCTTAGATCGACAGCAAGCCTAGTTGATGGATGCGGACCTGAAAGATGTCTGCGCTACATCCGCACCATCGCCGAGCCAGAGACCTTGATCGCTCTCGCTTTAGGCGCCGCTTCCACGCCACCCTTCATGCTCTTCTTCTTCTTGCGCTTGGTGGCGGGGCGAAGAATGGCGTCGTAGGCGAAGCGCAGCGTCTTTCCCTCACGTTTGATCGACGCCCTACAATCCGCCTCGCCCCTCTGGGTGCGATCACGAGCCGAACCGTCGGCCTTCTTCCAGGTGAGCGTCTCACGGCCATCGGAGAGCGTGCCAGGTATGAAGCACTCAAAACGCATGGCTGCCTCGGCTGATGGCGATCGATAGCGCACCGAGAGCCGCGCCACTGGGTTTCCCGAAAACGTTCGCAGCGAGACATGAGGGTGCTTTTCGTCCGCGGGATCGGCAGGCCGTAGGTAGACCGAATAGGTGCCCGGATCGCGGCGCACCTCTACCAGAGCCGCCTTCGTCTGGTAGTCGTGGACCTCGCCATCGATCTTCAGCGTGATCGTCGCCGAATGCCCCTCAGGCTTTGTGCAGCCCATGGCAGCCAGGGCGGCCACCGCGATGAAGGTGACGAAGAGCGCGCGGGCATGGGTCGTCAAAAGAGCGCTCATGCTGCACCTCCTTTGCTCTTGTCGCTCTTGTCGCTCTTGTCGCTCCTGTCGCTCTCCATGCTCGTTTCTCGCGGCTTGACGACGTTCTTGAGCAGGAGAATCGAGACGGGAGAGGCCACAGCCATCAGCGTCACCACCAGCCAGAGGGAGCTCGAGCGGCGCACACCGTCCACGGGGCAGTAACGCCCGAGCAGGACACCTGACATCGGGCCGGCTATCAGCTTGCCGAAAAAGAGCGGCAGCATAGACAGCCCCATATAGGTTGACTCACGCCCCTTGGGCGCCACGGTGGCGGTGTACTCGTAGAGGCGCGGCGTCCAGATCGCCTCGCCAATGGAAAAGAGGAAGGCGAAGACGATCAAGTTGTAATAGAGCGACCCAAAATCGCCATCAATGGCGAGAAACCACTTGAGCCCGCCTTCAACCCAAGAGCCGGCGAGGCCGATGAAGGTATCGTTGGGCAACACCAACATGAAACAGCTCAGGGCGCAGAAGGACGTGCCGACAACGATCATCTTGTAGGAGGAGACCTTCTGGGCGACAGCACCAACGATGGGGGTGAGCACGATGATCATCAGCGGGTTCAACACGCCCCAGGCGGTGCCGAAGCGCGACCCATAGCCGAGCTCGCGGTCGGCGTAGGGCGCGAGAGTGTAATGCATATGATAAAAAACCAGCCGCACGCCCACCACCAGGCTCAAAAAGAGGAGGAAGCGGTAAAAGTTTGGCTCGCGGAAGACCTCCGTGAGGATCCTCCCCGTCTCCCGGAGGACCTCCCTCAGGGTCTCCAGGGCGCCGGACGAGCTTGTCTTCACCGGATGGATCACCACCGTGTCTCCCTCATCGGGCATCTCAGCGCCCTCGCGCAGCCCAAGGAAGAGGGGGAGAAGTCCACCCAGGGTGAAGCACGCTGAGAGCAGGAAGATCGTCTCGTAGACAGAGAGCTCGGCGCCGATGATTGGCATGGTGAAGGTGCCGTCTTTGCCCATCGTGGCGCGCACCCAATCGAAGACTTTGCCTGAGATGGCGAAGCCGATATTCATGAAGACATAGAGCAAGGCGAAGCCCATGGAGCTTTGCTCCTTGCTGGTGAAGCGGCGGGTGGCAGCCACCATCACCGGCAGGGTCATGGCCGCGGCGAAGGCCATGGGCATCAAGCCCAGCACCGGTGAGAGCAGCGGATCGCCGATGAGCGCGCTGAGGGTGCGGAAGACGATGCACGCGCCAAAGGAGAAGATCAGCGTCTTGCGGATCCCCAGCGCGTCAGAGAGCGAGCCCACCAAGAACGTCGCGAGGGAAAAAGCCGTGGCCCAGATCCCGACGAAGGTGCCCGCTCCTTGATCGCTGAACTGCAGATCGTTGATCAAGTAGAGCATCAGCCCCATGTTGCAAAGAGCGTAGGCGACGGTCTCCATCACCTTGCCGTAATAGACCAGCCAAAGCTCACGGGGCGCTGAACGCAACACGAGGAATCTGGAGAGAATGCCCTCGGGTGGGCTCGTCTTGGGTGGACTTGTCTCGGGTGGCGGTTCTGTCTTGGTCATCGCAGCACCTTAGCGCAGGTGCTGCGAGCTTTTAAGGCAAAGCGCTACATCGCCCCAGTGGTGATTGCGGCGAGGCGCTCGCTGATCTCCACCATCACCGCAGGCTCGGTGCTTTGTGAGACCGTCGTCTTCCACTCAGCGAGCAAGTCGTCGAGGAGGTCGTGATATCCATAGAGCGCGGCCGCCTCATCGAACGCCTGACGCACCAACGCCATGGCGCCATGGGGGCTAATGTCGACGATGGGGCCTACGCCTTCAAGGGTCGCGACGATCTCGCTCATGCGCGCCCGATCGTGCCTGATCAACACGTCGCGTTGGTTCACCGAGAGCAACGAGTCGAGGTATTTGTCGAGGCCTTCGCAGGAAAGCGCCGCGCGCCTGAAGGCATCGCCCGCGATCTCTTCGCGAAAGTTCTGCAGTTCGAGACGGTCGCCTGGGCGCATCACCCCCCAAACCTCGCTCTCAACGAAGGTGGACAGCTCCGCCGCGAGCAGGTGCACACCAGCCTTCCTGTCCTCGTCAGGCGCCTTGGCGTCCTGGATAGAGGGGTTGAGGGCCTTGACGGCGCGCCTCAGGTCAGCGACGCCTCGCCGCACGAGCAGCGCCTTGCCAAGCGCATCTCTGTGGCCTGGCAGCATCTGGTCGCGGTCGAACGCGTCGAGGTAAGTCTCGTAGATCGTGCTCATGAGCGCGAACACGCCGTCGATCAACGCGTTGCTCACATCGTCGAGCTCTCGCAGCGCCTGGGGCACCCGCCCCTGCTCCAGCGCCCCTGCGAAGCGCTGATCGAAGTCATCGAGTTGGGCAGAGAGAGCGTAAGAGAACGACGTCAACTCTGTGGACAGCGCAGCCCAGCGCTCATCACCGCTGCGCTGACTCTTTGGCGCGAAGCCATCGAG
The DNA here is from genome assembly GCA_019314525.1 of Deltaproteobacteria bacterium. Lineage (GTDB taxonomy): Bacteria > Myxococcota_A > Polyangia > JAFCZD01. The sequence goes on along the minus strand of JAFCZD010000140.1, from coordinate 2,386 downwards.
CACGCCAGCGATGTCGTCATCGTCGAGGCTGACCTCTGTGGGATCTGGTGCTGGACCGCTGAGATCGAAGTCAAAGTCGACGCCAGCGTCAGCGTCAGCATCAGAACACCCAGCGTCAGCGTCAACGTCGGAGAACCCAGCGTCGGCGTCGGAGCTCTCCAAATACGATACGAGGGCGCGCACGCCCCCGAGCACTGTAGCTGCCAGCTCGTTGAGGTCCTCCATGCTGGACAACCCACCAGCGCCCTTCGCTGCCGCATCCTGGGCTCGCTGGAAAATCCCTTGATCGATGGAGTCCAGGTTGCCGACGGCGTCAACACAGAGGTCGATGATCAGGCCCACCTTCACCCGCACACCTGCATTGACGATGGCGTCAAGGAGCTGCTTGGTGCTGGTTTTCGGGTTAGCCACGATTGTCTGCGGCCATTCTACGCCTTCTCATCCGTCGCAGCCATTTTGCGACTCGTGTCGATCCAGCCGCGCCCGATGACGCGCTCACCCTGATAGAGCACGAGGGCTTGACCAGGGGCGATAGCGCGCACCGGATCGTCAAAAACAACCTCCACCTCTTCAGGGGAGATCACCCTGAACTCAGCCGAGGCCGCCCTGTGCTGCGAGCGTATTTGGGCGAGACACCTCCAAGGTCCCTCAGAATCCACATCAGGCGGGGAACCCGCTGTCCAGACCATGCCCAAGGCGCGGAGGTCCTTGCGAAGCAGGTCATCCGGCTGACGGGTCACCACCACCTCTGAGCTTTGGTGGTCGATGGAGGTCACCCAGGTGCGCTCCAGGGACTGAATCCCTAGGCCCCGGCGCTGACCAATGGTGAAATGATGCACGCCCGGGTGGTGACCAAGCTCCCTGCCCTCCTCGTCCACCACCGCGCCCTCTCTCGCTTTGCCATCAAAGCGACGACGCAACATCTCCGCGAAGGCCTCACCCGCGCCCACGAGGCAGGCGTCCTGACTCTCCCGCTCTTCGGCCGTGGGCAGCTCAGCCTCCAGGGCGATCTTGCGCACCTCTTCCTTCGTCAGGCCGCCGAGGGGAAAGCGCGTCAACGCCAACTGCTGGGCGGTGAGCCCCGCCAGGAAATACGATTGATCCTTGCCCGCGTCAACGCCACGCCAGAGCGAAGGCTGCCCCGACGCGTCCTTGAGGATGCGCGCATAATGCCCCGTAGCCACCGCCTGCGCGCCGAGGCCCTTGGCCCACTCCAAGAGGGTGCCGAATTTGATCTGCTCATTGCAGTGCAAGCACGGGCTTGGCGTGCGCCCCCGATCGTATTCCGCCCAGGTGGGCACCAAGACGGCGCGCTCGAAGGCGTCCACGCTGTCGAGCACATAGTGCCGAATACCCAGCCGACTGGCCGCAGCCCGAGCCCGCACGACGCCGTCAATACCGCAGCACGAGCGGCTCTCGGCGCTATCATGGCAATTTTGTAGTTGAAGGGTGACAGCCAAGAGCTCGTAGCCTTGGCGCTGCAAGAGGAGCGCGGCCACGCTGGAGTCCACGCCTCCGCTCAGGGCCACCACGATGGGCGCTTTTGCGATCATAGGGGGTCTTAGCTCGTTCAGCCCAAGCGCGCCACCAACTCCAGGATCGTCGCCACCACGCGATCGACGATCTCCACACTCGTCTCACGGCCGAGGGACAAGCGCAATGAGTGGCGGGCGTCGTCGGGGCTTTGGCCCATGGCCAAGAGCACATGGGAGGGTTGACCGTCCGCGCTACTGCAGGCGGCCCCCGTGGATACAGCGACATCACGCATATCGAGGTTGATCGCCGCGGCCTCACCCTTGAGTTGAGGCAGGCTGATATTGATCGTATTGGGCAAGCGCTTGGCCTGCGCTCCGTTAATCCAGGCTCCCGCCACGCCAGCCAAGAGCGCTGCTTCGAGGCGGCAGCGCAAGGCATCGAGCCGCGCCGCTTCCTGGTCGAGGTCGACGATGGCGAGGGTGGCCGCGCAGCCGAAGCCGATGATGCCCAGCACATTCTCCGTGCCAGGGCGGACACCGCGCTCCTGCTCTCCGCCGTACTGAAGCCCCTCAAGGCGCAAACCCCGGCGACAATAGAGGGCGCCAACCCCTTTGGGTCCGTAGATCTTGTGAGCAGAGAGGCTGAGCAGATCCACCCCGAGATCAGCCACGTTGAGCGGGACTTTGCCGAGAGCCTGCACACCGTCGCTGTGCACCAACGCGCCCTTTTCGTGGGCGAGGGCCGCAACCTCGGCCACCGGTTGCAGCGTGCCGAGATCGTTATTGGCCAGCATCAGGGAGACCAGCGCGGTATCGTCTCGCAACAAAGCCGCGGCGCGATCCACCGAGACACACCCGTCGGCTCCCACAGGAAGATGCTCCACCTCGAAACCCTCGGCCTGGAGCCGCTC
>JAFCZD010000570.1 GCA_019314525.1 Deltaproteobacteria bacterium | reverse complement strand
ACGTCGATGAGCTCGCCAGGTCCCGTCAGCGTGGTCACCTCGTCAACGATCACCGGGAGACGATCGCGAAACGCGGGCACGGCCAAGATCGTGCAGCCTGAAAACAAGCAGTTCTGCCAGCCTCCGATGCCGTGCAAAAGCCGCCCGTCGGAGTGGGTGTTGACGTTGGCGTTGAAGTTGAGGTCCACCTCCGTCGCCCCCAAGACCACCGCATCCAGAAGAGACGCAAAGTTGCCCTTGCCGTGATAGTTATAAGAGGTGAAAGGCGAGCTAGCGATATGACGCGCGTCACTGCCAATAGATTGCACGCCCGCCAAGTCGAAGGTCTGCCCGTCGAGAATATAGTCTGTCAGCCCCTCCTTTAGCAGGCCCACGAGGTGCTCGGTGGACCCTCCACGGACAAAGCGCGCTTTGACGCCAGCTGAGCGCATCATCTGCGCCAAAAAATCGACGAAGGCCAGCGCGATGCCCCCGGCGCCCGCCTGAAAGGAGAAGCCCTGCCGCATGATTCCCGCGTCGCGAATGAAGCGCGCAACGAGCTCAGCGATGCGCAGCCGCTCGGGGCTCTTGGTGATCTGCGTCGTCCCGCTGACGATCTTTGTGGGGTCTCCGATGGAGTCCACCTCCACCACGCAGTCGACGTTGTTGCCCTGAATCTGCCAGGGCACACATGGAAAGGGCACGAGGTTATCGGTGACGACGATAACCTTGTCGGCATAGAGTGAGTCAGCCAACGCGAAGTTGATGGAGCCGCAAGCGCTCTTGCCGTGAGCGCCGTTAGCGTTGCCAAAGAAGTCTGCGCTGGGAGCGGCGATGATGGCGATGTCGATGGGAACCTCGCCGTCCTGGATCGCCTGCCAACGCCCACCATGAGAGCGCAGCACGCCCATGCCGCGCATCTTGCCGTGGGAACAATAATCTCCAAGGGGCCCGTTCATCGAACCTTCGATGTGGTGCACCACGCCAGCGTCCATCAGCTCGGTCACCGGGGCATGACAAGGGAAAGAGGCGCTCGGAAACCACATCAAGTCTTTGACGCCCAAGGCCGAAGCTTCTTGCAGCGCGCGCAGCGCCACTTCGTCGCCATTGCGCAGGTGATGGTGACTAGAGATTGTCATGCCATCCTTGAGCCCGCAGGCCTTGAGGGCTTCGCGTAAGGTCGAAACGCGCTTGTCACCGCTGGAGGGAAAGTCACTGCTGCTGCGGTTGAGGGGAGCGTATTTGCGACCCGCGGGGCGGTGCCCGTCAAGTCCCGCGTAGGGCACCTGGCTCTTGCCGTTGACTTCCATGGGAACGAAACGACCGGCGCTGTTCTTCTTCATCTCAGGCATGGCTCACCTCGTTCGTCTCCTTGTCCACCAAGCCCATGGCGCGTGCGCGCCGCACCAACTTCAGCGCGCGTTTGACCACGGGTGCGTCGATCATCTTGCTGCCGAGGCTCACGACGCCCAGCCCTTGCGCCTCAGCCTCAGCAAAAGCGGCGGAGATCTTCAGGGCTCGTGCAATCTCTTGGGCCGAAGGTGCGAAGGCCTGATGAATGGGCGTGACCTGACGAGGATGTACGCAGCCCATGCCTGTGAAGCCCATGTCTCGCGAACGCCGAGCCCAAGCCATTAACCCCTCTTTGTCGGCCACGTCCCCGTAGACAGAGTCGATGGCTTGCACGCCTGCGGCACGAGCAGCGTTGACGACGCGCCCACGAGCCCAGCGCGACTCGTCCCCGGCGGAGGTCTTCACCACCCCTAAATCTGCCGTGTAATCTTCGAGCCCCATGGTGACCGCCACCACGCGCTCGCTGGCGCTGGCGATGGCATAGGCGTTTTCAACGCCCAACGCCGACTCGATGATCGGCATCAGCCACACCTGGCGCGTCTTGTCGACGCCATGGATGTCGCGAATGCGAGCGTCCACCTGCCGCACCTGCTCGGCCTGCTCGGTCTTGGGGATCAAGATCAGATCGGGGCACGCAGGGATGATGTCATCGAGGTCCTCGAGACCAAGAGGCAGCTGGTTGATGCGCACCATGCGCTCCGCGTCGCCGAAGTCGAGGGTCAAAAGCGCCTCGCGCACCACCAAACGAGCGGCGTCTTTTTCCGCTGGATGCACTGCATCCTCGAGGTCGAAGATCAGGCCATCGGCGCCATGGAGGCCAGCGCTGACCATGAACTTTGGCTCGTTTCCGGGCAAATAGAGGCGACTGCGGCGCAACGCATCCTGCGCCGTAGCCCCTCGCACCACAGCACAACGCTTGCGACGCACCTTGACGCCCGCCCGCCGTGCGGCCGTCTCCACCCGTGCTGCGATCACAAAAGGCATGGCGCCGGCGTCGTGGATCTCGACCTTGGCCGCCTCCACACCCAACTCCGCCATCACGCCTCGCACCTGCTGAACGATCGCCTCTCCATAGTAGAGTTCTACCTTGGACTCCAAAACGATCTCGATGCTGGATCCGCCGAGGGTCACAGCGACATGCACATCTGAGCGCACACGCTCACCGTGGCGCCCGGCCTCGCCGCGCGCTTCTGGCTTCTTCATAGGGCTTCTCCGGTCTAGAGGGCGGCGATGATCGCGTCTGTGACTTGTGTCGTGGTAGCCGCTCCCTGGGCGATGGCCTCGGGCCCACCGCGCAGCTTCATCATGTCGTAGCTGCGCACCTTGCCCTCGCTCACCACGGTGCCCACAGCGTTGCGCACGCGTTGCGCCTTATCCGTCTCGCCCACGTGGTCGAGGAGCATCGCCCCAGAGAGCACCATCGCAATGGGGTTGACGATAGAGGGCTCTAGCAGCTCGTATTTTGGCGCGGAGCCGTGGGTCGGCTCGAACACAGCCACCTCATCACCAATGTTGCCAGAGCAAGCGAAGCCCAGGCCGCCCACGAGCCCGGCGAAGGCGTCGGAGAGGATGTCCCCAAAGAGGTTCCCCGCCACCATCACGCCATAGGCCTCTGGATTTTTGGTGAGCCACATCATCTGCGCGTCGATGTTGGTGGACCAATGGGCGATGTCAGGGAAGTCCTTCTTCACCTCACGGGCCACCTCTTCCATCATGCCTGAGGTCTCACGCAACACATTGGGCTTCTCACAGATGGTGACGCCCTCATAGCCGTGCTTCTGCGCGTAGGTGAAGGCCGCGCGCACGATGCGCTCGCAGGCCTTGCGGGTGAAAAGCCGCATGGACATCGCCAGCTCGGCGGGGGGGGTGTCAGCGAAGGCCTTCCACTTGGGATGCACCGCCAGCGCCTCACGGACAATCTCAGGCGGGTTGGCGAATTCGAGGCCGCAATAGAGGCCCTCGGTGTTCTGGCGAAAGATCACGGCGTCGACTTTCGGCTCTTCGAAGCCGCCCTCGGCCGTTCGGCGAATGAAGTTGAGCGAGTTGCCAGCGAAAGAACGACAGGGGCGAATGCAAACATCGAGGTTGAAGCGCTGCCGCATGCCCACGATGGGGCTGAAATAGGTGCACCCTTTGGCGCGCAGCTCAGGCGAGAGCTCTTGGGCCGCCTCATTCTTTGGCTTGGAGGTGATCGCCCCAAAGAGGCCCAGCTTGTGTTCGGCTAGCAGCTCGATAGTGCGCTCCGGGAGGGGGTTACCCTCCTTGGTCCAAAACTCCCAACCAATATCGGCGTGCACATACTCCGCAGCGAACTGCACAGCATCCAAAACGCGGATGGCCTCCGGAAGAACAGTCTTGCCAATGCCGTCACCCGGCATGCTCACGATGGTAGTTTTGGACATCGTCGCACCTCTTGCGCGACCCTGCGCGACC
>JAFCZD010000569.1 GCA_019314525.1 Deltaproteobacteria bacterium | reverse complement strand
ATCATCCACCTGCTGCACGCGGCTGAACAGCTCGACCCCAACGTGGGCTTGGTGCTCCTCGCGGGCGCACCCGACACTCCCGAGATCGCCGCGGAGATGGAGGCCCTCGTCACCAACCTGCAGACCAAGCGCGACAACGTGCATTGGATCGGCGAGATGGTCTCCAAAGAGGCAGCCATTCAATTCTACAGCCACGCTGGGGTGTTCTGCTGCCCATCGATCTATGAACCCTTCGGCATCATCAACCTCGAGGCCATGGCCTGCCGCATTCCTGTGGTGGCCAGCGCTGTAGGGGGCATCAAGGAGGTGGTAGTCCCTGACGAGACGGGTGTGCTGATCTCCTTCTCCCAGCAGAAGGAGCCGCCCTTCGCGCCTGTGGATCCCGCGGGCTTTGCCACCGAACTGGCAGGCGCCCTCAACAACGTGTGGAGGAGCGCTACTCATGGCGCGCTATCGCCCAAGATGTGGCGGCGCTCTACCAGAGCCTTAGTGGAGGGCCCAAGCCATGATCCCCAGCGCCAATGCCGTGCAAATCGAGAACGTTTGGCCCGAGATCGACGCGGGGCGCTATCCCATCAAGCGCGTCGTCGGTGATGAACTCGAGGTCCAAGCAGATATCTTCTCCCATGGCCACGAGGTGCTCCTGGCACGCGTGCTCTATCGTGCATCGGGGGCAGCAGCCTGGCAGGAGGCTGAACTCGAAGCCGGCGTCAGTGATCGCTGGATCGGGCGCTTCCGCCTCGAACAGATTGGCCGCTATGACTACACCATCATCGCCTGGCGTGACGCCTTCCGCTCTTGGAGAACCGACCTAAAAAAGCGCGTGGACGGCCGACAACACACCATCGCCAGTGAACTTCTGGAAGGCCAGCGCATTATCGCCATGACCCTCGAACGCGTGGGCAAGGGCAAGAGCAAGGCCTTGAGCGAAGACCGCAGGGTGATCCGGGCCATGCTCGACCGCGTGGAGGACCGCATCACGGAGCAGACCGCCGAGAGCCGCGCGCTCGCGCTCATCGACAAGATTAAAGTCGATGCCAAAAAGAAGATGGAGGGAGAGCTTTCGGAGCTGCAGCGGCTCGTCAGTCGCGCCTTCGATCTGCGCACCGACGATGATCACGGCCAAGACGATCAGCTCGTCAAAGAACTCTTTGGCGTACGCCTCACAGAGGCCATGGAGCGCCACTCAGACCGCGCCGACGGCGGCCAGTATCCGCGCAAATTACAGGTCATGGTGGAGCGTCGCGCCGCGCGATTTTCCAGCTGGTATGAGATGTGGCCGCGCTCTCAAGGCGAGCGCGAGGGCAAGAGCGCGACCTTCGCCGACATGCAGGCACGTCTCGACGAGATCCAGCAGATGGGCTTCGACGTGATCTACCTGCCTCCGATCCACCCTATTGGCCACACAAACCGCAAAGGCGCAAACAACTCGCTAGAGTGCCCTCCTGCAAGCCCTGGCTGCCCCTACGCCATTGGAAATAGCGACGGAGGTCACACAGCCGTCGACCCCGATTTGGGCACCATCGAGGACTTCGACGTGTTCGTCGCCGCATGCCATGAGCGAGGCATGGAGGTAGCCCTAGACTACGCCCTGCAAGCGTCGCCTGACCACCCGTGGGTCAAAGAGCACCCGGAGTGGTTCTATCAACGCCCGGACGGAACGATCAAATACGCAGAGAATCCACCCAAGAAGTATCAAGATGTGTATCCGCTCAACTTCAACACGGAGGATCGTGAGGGGCTCTGGGCGGCGAGCCTGGAGATCCTGCGCTTCTGGATCTCTCATGGAGTACGCATCTTCCGCGTGGACAACCCACACACCAAACCCTTTCAGTTCTGGGAGTGGCTCATCGAGCAGGTCCACACCGAGGACCCCAACGTCTTCTTTTTGGCCGAGGCGTTCACCCGCCCCAAGGTGATGAAGGCCCTGGGGAAATGCGGATTCTCCCAGAGCTACACCTACTTCACCTGGCGCAACTTCAAGGCGGAGATCGAGGAGTATTTCGGGGAGCTGACCGGCACGGAGGTGGCTGAGACGATGCGCGGCAATCTCTTCACCAACACGCCAGATATTCTGCCGCGCATGCTTCAAGACGCGCCCCGCGCGGCCTTCATGATGCGCGCAGCCCTCGCGGGGACCTTGAGCTCTGTTTGGGGCCTCTACAATGGCTTTGAGCTCTGTGAAGGCAGAGCGATCCCCAACACAGAGGAGTACCTCGACTCTGAAAAGTACCAGCATAAGGTCTGGGATTGGGATCGCCCTGGCAACATCAAGCCCTTCTTGACCAAGCTCAACCGCGCGCGCCACAGCCAGCCTGCGTTACAGCGTTACGCGAACCTGCGCCTCTGCGTCACAGAGAGCGAGCATATCCTCGCCTATTACAAAGCCACCGAGGACCTCTCCAATATCATCGTCTGCGTGGTGAACCTCGACCCCTATCAAGCCCACGAGACCCTCGTTCATCTGCCCTTAGACGAGCTAGACGTCAGAAGTGGCGAAAACTACCAAATGCACGACCTGCTCAGGGACCAGCGCTACATCTGGCACGGCCTGAGTAATTACGTGCGCCTCGACCCCAAAGAGGCGGTGGCACATATCTTCCAGCTGCTGCGCTGGTCTCACCGGGAGCAGGACTTCGACTACTACCTCTAAAGACCTGACATGCCCTTTTGGGCCCACCCTCCACAACGATGGCGTGACCTTCCGCGTGTATGCCCCAGGGGCGCGTCGCATGGAGCTGCGCCTTGCGCCAGACACAGGGCAAGAACATCGCCTGCCCATGCCGCGTGCGGCCGAGAGCGGCTTCTTCGAGCGACATGTGGCCGACGCCGGTGCGGGCACACGCTACCGGCTGCGCCGAGACGAGCGTTGGCCCCAGGCTGACCCCGCCTCCCATTTTCAACCTGAAGGCGTCTTCGGCGCTTCAGAGGTCATCAATCACCGCTACGCCTGGCAGCACACAGCGTGGCAGGGCGTGCACCCCCGTGACCTCGTGCTCTATGAGGTGCATGTGGGGGCGTTCAGCTCAGAGGGCACCTACGCAGGTGTGGAGCAGCACCTGGGGCACCTACGCGAGTTGGGCATCACGGGCATCAAGCTGATGCCTCTGGCCACGTGGTCTGGCGAACGCAACTGGGGCTACGATGGGGTTTTTCACAACGCACCTTTCGCCGGCTATGGCCGCCCCGAGCAACTTCAGCGCCTGATCGACGCCTGCCATGGGCATGGGATCGCCGTCATCCTCGATGTCGTCACCAACCACTTCGGGCCTGAGGGCAACCCAATGTGGGATATGGCGCGCCCCTTCTTCTGCAAGAAGTCCAATACTCCATGGGGCCCAGGTCCACGCTTTGAACGGGAAGAGATCCTCGCCTACTTCGATGCCATGGCACGACACTTTCGCCAACACTACCGCTTTGACGGGCTACGCCTCGACGCGGTGGACGCCATCGATCCGCGCTATCGGCATGAGCACATCCAACGGCTGGCGCGCGCCCTCGAAGATCATGGCGACTCGGGTGATGAAGACAAACACCCGATCCTCTTTTTGGAGTCCATCGAGCAGCAGCATGACCTCCTCGAGGTGAAAGCACAGGGGACATCCGTGTTGCAGCTCGACTTCGATTACCAGCGCTCATGCCATCGGCTCGTGACGGGTGAAAAGCACGCCGAGTACAGCGCTCACATAGACCCCGCGGCGGACTTCGAGAGTTGCTTGCGAGAGGGCTTCTGCTCTTCAGCGAGTCATGGCCAAGCCCCCAAAGAGATGCACTGGTCAACCCTCGTGACCTACCTTGTGAACCATGACAGCGCTGGCAACCGCTACCTCGGCCAACGACTCCAAGCCTTGGTCACCGCCGAGACCTTTCGCGCCTGCACCGCTCTGCTGCTGCTGCACCCTGCCGTGCCCTACCTCTTCATGGGACAAGAGTGGGCGACTGAGAGGGCCTTCCACTTTTTTACCGACTTCGAGCATGCCCTCGGCCGTCGCGTAGCCAAGGGGCGAGAGCACGGCTTTCGCGAGGTGGATTTCCGTCGCTGCCGAGAGAAACCTCCCCACCCTCAATCCAGCACGGCCCTCGAGGCCTCTACGCTTGATTGGCGCGAGCGAGAGGAAGGGCACAAGGCAGAGCACCTCGCCTTCACCCGTGAACTTCTTAACGTGCGCAAGACCGTGCGCCCCCTCATGAGCGACTCAACCGCGCAGACACAGGTCAGCAGACAGGGCCGCTGCTT
>JAFCZD010000568.1 GCA_019314525.1 Deltaproteobacteria bacterium | reverse complement strand
CTCCGATGGCCCCGTCTGTGATTGGGGTGACAGCATGGATTGCTCTGTCTTTGGCGTACAGGGTTTGAGTTGTGAGTTCTTTGGGAGTGGGGCCAGCAATGATACCCATATGCGTTGCATTGGTCTTGATGGCGTTGACAAAGAGAACGACCACGATTCCTCGGGCTTCTGCCTGGATGACACCACATCCTCTACCACCGACCCCGTCACCTGGCGCTAGACCTTCGTGACGTCATCTGGCACTAGAGAGAGGGGACAGAGGATCTCTTCCTTTGAGACCCATTCTTTTTGGGACCCGTACACATTCTCTTGAGACCCACCCAGACCAGCCTCTCGTCATTTCTTGCAGCCGCGCTGGTGAGCGTCTCTCTTTTTTCCTGTAGCGATTCCCCCCCCAGCGATGACAGCACTTTGCCACGGGATGCCAGCGGTGAGGCTATCATCGTGCCTGACCTTGACGAGAGCGACGGCAGCCCCGTGCCCCTGCATATTGGAGATCCATGCACCCCTGAGGCGCACCAGTGCGGCATTGGGCAAGTGTGCCTCCGCTTGAAGGAAGGGAGTGGTGTTTGCACGCTGCCCAACTGCACTATGGAGCTGATAGAGACCTCTCAACGTGAGGATAGTTGTCCTGAAGGGTCCGCGTGCACAGAGGTGTCCATCGTTGGCCCCTTGGGGTACGAATATGGGAGGTTTTGCCTGCGTGTCTGTGAGCCTGTGACGGACCATAATCCGTGCGCTGAACACCATCCAGATCTTGCGTGCTCCCCTGCGTCGATCTTCGCCACAGGTCACACCGAGGTTTGCGGCGAGTTGGCCTGCAACTCAGATCTCGAGTGCAACCTTGGCAATCCCATGGATCCCAACGCCAGCTGTGATACCACGCTCAACCTCTGTTTTTTGAGGGGCACACCAGAGGCTGATATTGGCTCCCCCTGCAAGGCCTCCACCGAGTGTGGCGAAGGGCAATATTGTTTGCCAGAGGCCAGACAAGGTGACGTCGTTTATCTCCCGGGTGGCTATTGTACCAAGGTGGGCTGTCGCTATGGAGGCCCCTGGGCCTGCCCCGAGGGGAGCGCTTGTTATTCTCTCGGTGCGGCACAGGCGCTCTCTCTCTGCATGGCAACTGGCTGCGATCCCAAGGCACCAGAAGAGAGCGATGGTTGCCGCGATGAGAGCAGTCCTGCCGATGCTTACGAATGTCTTGTCATCGATGCCGAAGGGGTATGCTGGCAGCCTCCCGAGTAGGATGCTTATTTCAGTAGCTCGTAGGGGGCACTGGTCGGTGATCTGGGCACGCTGAGTGGCGCTGGCACAGCGGATCCGTGGTCATCGTCTGGCTCTGCAGCGGGAGGCTCGGGGAGTGGCGCGATAGGGGCGGGGGGCTCAACTTTTGAGGGGAGATCAGCCTTTGGCGGTGAGCTGTCGAGACCCATATCCCGAGGTTTGCTCTGTTGGAGACGTCCACCTTTCTTCTCCCACCTCTTTGTCTTCCTCTTTGTCTTCCTCTTTGTCTTCCTCTTTGTTCGGTTCGCGCGCTTCAATGTCTTTTTTGTGCGCCTAACTTGCCCTTTATCACCAACCCTCTTTCTTTGCTCAGCATCCATGGGGGGGCTCGAGTCGGTGGGCCTTCCGTCTTTGATCGCGTCAACTTGCAAGGAGGGCGCAGAGCACGAGCGCAGGGTATATGCCGTCAAACCGATTCCGGCCCCCAAGAGCAGAACGAGTGTCAACAACACAAACTTTCCTACCCGGCGCCTACGCAATAAGCCCGCTTCGAGTAGCGTTTGGCTGCCAGCCTCTGGGTTCTTGTGGAGGTCCAGATCATCCCAGGGCGACTCGGCCTCAGAGAGGGTGATGAAGGGTTGGGAGGCGGGTCGCGTGGTGTGGGGAGGATCAGAGTGTCCGCTGGAAAGATCCTGGGTGGGCGGAGAGTTGGGATAGAGGGTCGCGGTGATAACGTCAATGTGTCGCCCAAGGGCCACGGCGCTCTCGAACCTCTCATCAGGAGACTTTGCCAACGCCTTGAGTATCAGCGCCTCGAGGGGCTCGGGGATGGAGCGTACGAGGTGCCGTGGATGGGGTGGGGGCTCTTTGAGGTGCTTGATGAGCACCTCCATGCCATTGGCTGCGTCAAAGGGGACCTGCCCCGTGAGCAAGCGGAAGAGCACAACGCCCAGAGAGTAGATATCGCAGCGGTGGTCGACTTTTCGCCCTGCGGCTTGCTCTGGCGAAAGGTAGTAGGGGGTGCCGAAGATCGCCCCTGTCTGCGTGAGCTGACTCTCCTCTGCTTCTTGCAGGATCTTGGCGATGCCGAAATCGAGCACCTTCACTTGGTCTACCGCGGTGCGGCGCCGCACGATGTGGATGTTTGCAGGCTTGAGATCACGGTGAATCACGTCGTGAGCGTGGGCTTCACTCAAGGCTGCGGCGATCTGTCGGCCAAGGTGAAGCACCCGGATCGGAGCCATGGCACCCACCCTCTGCGAGACATCCTCGAGGCTCTCTCCTTCAAGGTACTCCATCACGATGAAGGGCCGGTTGTCTGTGGTCTCGCCTACGAGGTGCACGGTGATGATGTTGGGGTGGGCGAGGCGGGCAACAGCGCGGGCCTCACGCTGAAAGCGCCGGAAGACCTGTGTTTCGCCCACCATCTCAGGGCGCATGATCTTCACGGCAACGTGGCGCTCCATCGTCTCTTGCCATGCCTTGTAGACGGTGCCCATGGAGCCGGCGCCGAGCTTCTCGCAGATTTCGAATTGGCCGAGCAGGACTTCACCCAAGAGGGGGTCGTCACTCTTTGAGGCGTCGAGCGTCGCCCCATCCTTGGGGCAGAAGTTCAGATTCTCGGGGAAGCGTCGTTGGCAGTGTGGGCAACGTTTCATCGCGGGCTAGAGCTCTGAAGCTTCCTCAGGCGAGGCATCGTCACTTGGGGCCAGCTTCCTTATGAGGTCCTCGGGGAGCGCAGCACGCCCTCTTCGCGCCAGCTCGCGTAGCGATACTCTTGGCGTATGCTCCAACTTGAGCTGCTCTTGGAGGATACCGTTGGCGGTGGTTAGGGCGGCCGTGAGCCAGCCACCATCGAGGATGGCGTCGGGTGGGTGGCCAGCTGTGAAGTTGAGCTCACAGGCCGCTACCTCGCCGTGCTGGCGGATGGGCAGCCCGTGAGATCGGCAGAGCAGCGGACGCTCCGCGTAGATCCGGCAGCCTCCCTCATGCAGGAAAACGCAGGGCTTGTTTTCCGCAGCAGCGCTTTCCTCCAGCTCATGGCGGGTTCTGGCAGAGAGTTTTTCGATCCCCTCAACAACAGCAATGGCCTCCACCAGCATCACGCTCAACTCTTGTCCACAACACAGGCTGCACCCATGTCGGCATTGCAGGGCCTCAGCGTGTCGAGAAGTCACCTCCCCAAAGAAAGCATCGACTTTGGCCATGATCTGGCGCCAGGGAGCCAGCAGCGCTGTGAGCGGGATAGGCCTCATGGTGCCCTTGGTGCCAAGGGTTCGAGGGGCGCCTCAATCTCCAATGCTGGGGCGCTGGGAGGAGAGAAGCGTAGTCGGAGTTCTCCGGGACCCGCTAGCCAAGGGAAGATCAACAGCGCCTTCGTGGGCCCCTGTCGCTGCCAAGCGCGAGGAGGAGCTGTTAACTCGCCCCTCCGTAACGAGAAGTAGCGGGGCGCTGTCGCCGCCTCAGGGCCGCTGGTGCGCACTGAAAAGGCGACCCGGCGGTGGTCTGGTGCCTCTCCTCCACGGTAGAGGTGGCCCTCGAGCACTTCCACGGTCCAAGGGCCACTTTGGATGGCAGCCTTGCCCTCATGGTG
>JAFCZD010000567.1 GCA_019314525.1 Deltaproteobacteria bacterium | reverse complement strand
CCACTGAGCGCGCAGCCCAGGTGCGCACGGCGTGCGATCAAGACGCGCTCCTCGGTGGAGTGGAGAAGTTGGCCAAGCAGCTTGCGGGGGTGGAGTGAGCCTCACTCGCAGGCGGGCTGCGCCGATTAGCTCTCCTCATCCGCAATCAAACCCATGAGGAACTGGCAGTCGATTGCGTCCTTTTCTCGCACCGTCTGCTTTGTCCTCAACAGCGCCTGGAGTGAGAGCACGGGTATCTGCACACCATCGAGGTCGAAGAGCTCTATCTCTTCTAGGACATCGCTACCAGGGCGTCATCGCCCGCTGTTGTGGCGACGCCAACCAGCCTCCACCCCCACCCCCAAACCCGAACCCAAACCCAGAGTGCCAAGAAGTGAAGCAGGCTTTTGACACCTGCCTCGACGAGAGAATGCTACACGAGGCAGCTCAAGAGATGTGCATGGCCATCGGCGCCTTCGCCAGCGACTTTCGTGGCTTCGAAGAGTGTCCGAATGCAGACAAGAGTGGCTACACAGCTATCGTTGCCACCTGCTGCTTCGACGCCACCGTGCAGCCCCTTGAGCCCCCGCTGCCCCCAGAGCCTCAATGTGCAGAGATCACCCACGAGGGTGAGCAGTGCTTGGACAAGCAGTTTCTTTGGGTCCTGGCTGAGGTGCGCTGCCGCGAGCAGGGCATGCTGCTGCAAGACCTGCTGCCCTCGGGTGGATGTGCAAGCGCTGACGGAAATGTGGAGAGCTTCACCGGTTTTCAGGCGCGCTGCTGCGGTGAAACCGATGTACTCCAGCCCGACAAGCCCACCTGGTAGCGTCTACACAGCTCGCTTTCCTTCCCCTCGCTTCCTTCCTTCCTTCCTTCCTTCCTTCCAACGCATGTCCGCTCTGACCCCTGCCCACAAGTAATTCTGCCAACTCCCATTGCCTGATCAGCGCCTCCCTGCAAAAATGTTTTCATAAACACGGGGAGACAGATGACACGAGTTCTGAGTCTTATCGCGGCGCTCTATGGTCTCACCGCATGTAGCGGGAGAACCGTGCATACCTCAACTGATGCGGAGATTGTTCTCCCCAGCAAAATAGAACTCATGTTCTATCCAGAGAGCACTCACGAGCGTGTCGACATTCTCTTCGTCATCGACAACTCGGCCTCCATGGCACAGCACCAACAGAATCTGATCAAAAACTTCAACACGCTCATCGACGCGCTGAAGAGCACTCGACGCGACCAGAAGCTGCCCAACCTTCACATCGGCGTCGTCTCCACCGACCTTGGCGCGGGAAACTGGGGCGCGGCGATTCCCAGCTGCGAAACCCCTGGGGGCGATCGCGGGGAGCTGCAACACACGGCCAGAATTCCCGGCTGCCCTACGCCAACCGACCCATGGATCAGCTATGCCGAGGGTGCACATAATATTCCCTGTACCAACGCCGACCCCATGGAGTGCGTCAAAGAGGCCTTCACATGCATCGCAGCCCTTGGCAGCGAGGGCTGCCGCTTCAAGATGCCCATGGAGTCCGCGCGCTTGGCGCTGGACATCAGCAACGACGCAAACCCCGGATTCTTACGAGATGATGCGCTCTTGATGGTGGTCTTCATCACCGATGAAGATGACTGCTCCGCGGCAAAACCCCAGCTCTTTGACCCCACCCTGCAGGGGCTCTCTGATCCCCTTGGGCCGCTCACCTCTTTCCGCTGCTTCGAGTTCGGGGTTCAGTGCGATATCAACGATAGGAATATGCCGGGTCCACGGGCGAACTGTGTTCCAGCCTATGATTGGCTGCACAATGTCGATCACTACATTCGTTTCTTCGGGGAGTTCAAGGGAACAAAGCACAGGGTGCTGATGACGGCCATCGCTGGCCCCAAAGAACCCGTGGCGGTGGGGCTAGTTGGCAACAACCCAACCCTGATGCCCAGCTGTCGCCTTGGCGAGAGCAGCGCCCGTCCTGCCCTGCGCCTCGCCAAGCTCGTCGAAGCCTTCGGCGGAGCCATTCACACCCTCTGCACCGATGACTTTGGGCCAGCCCTCAGAGTTCTTGATGAGAGGGTCATAGGTAGTCCTCCTCCCTTCAAGTGCATTACGACGCCCATCTTGCTGCCCAAGGGTGGCGTGGCCTGCAAAGCTGGCGTGGATGTCTGCAAGATGCCCTCGTGTCTTGCGGGTACCACCTGCGACATGGCCCGTGGGGTTTGCGTCACTACCGAGGGCGAAGACACCAGCCGCCTCTGTGGTGAGAGCTGCCTCGACAAGGCTGACTGTGAACTCCGCCAGGTCAGCAAACGTGGCACGGCAGAAGAAACAGAGCTGCTGGTGGAAAGATGCCCCCGAGAACTCTTTGAGCCCAGCATACCCAAAGAGCAATGTGGAGGCAGCTGCCCCTGTTGGCGCATTGTGCCACGTGAGCATGATTGCACCCGTGAGCTTGGTGTTTCCCCCTTCGCTTTCGAGATCATGCGCATGGATCAGCCCCCTAGCGGAACTGTCACCGTGGCTCGCTGCCGTGTGCCTTTATTCGACTGGTATGATAGCGAAGTGCAGCAGGCCAGCGACCATTGCTCTATACCTTGAAGCACCGGCTTGGGAACATTCACTCCCCAAAGGCGTCGAAACGAACATGAAGACCACGGCCAAAGCGCATCTCGCACGCAATATCCGCATACTCACCACTGTCACGGCGATGGCCGTTGGTCTTGAGCTTTGTGCAAGCGGGGTTGGAGCGAATTGGGCCACTGCGGGGTTGCTGCTGCTAGCGACCTTGGGCATCTGGAGCGCCCGGGTCTGGGGGTATCTATTGCTGACGCTGGTGGCGATCTCGCTGCCATCAAGTGGCATCTCAGCAGCCCTCAGCTCTGCCAGCATGGTTGTGATTTTTGGCGTCCTCGCCCTCACACTACCAAAGCTATTGCACGTGGATCGCCTGGCGACTCTTGGGCTCCTCTCCGCCACACTATTGGGCGGGATCGCGTTGGGTCAGGTGCTTGAGACACATCATCTGGACCGCTCCCTCGAGGTCACCGAGCAAAAGAGCGATCAGCGACAGAGGGTCACTGGGTTGCGAAAACTCTCCCTTGACGTCACTCAGCTCCTAGACCGGACAGAGCGCATCCGCATAACCTTTCGCAATAACGGGTTCACGCCTTTGATCCTCGATCTACCCATGGACGACCTCTACGCCCCCCTCGTGGCACCGCTGATCAAGGTTGAGGCTGAAGACCTCAACGGGAAGAAACTGCAAGTCATCCAACGGTTCGGCTGCGGTGCCGTCTATTCGTGGACGAAGGTCACCTCAAAGATCCTCTTACCAGGCCAGTCTGCCAGCCGCACACTATGGTTGGCCCATCGTTTCTATCCCTCGACCGCGGTCCTGCCACGTTTCAGTCATGCCTTGCTGATGAACGAAGATGAGCTGAAGGCTGCTCCTCTTCCACCGCCCGTGAAGCGCATGAAGCTGCGTGTGGTCTATGACGACTCCACCTTGCTCAAGAGCTGGCGTTCTCGCGACCTGTCTAGCCCGATAACCAAGCTACTTAGCGTTGGAGTGCCCTTTCGACGCATTTACGCCGCGAGCGCCCGTGTTGACTACGTCGATAATCCCCCCCCAGAGGGGAGGAATTAACGGAGGAAAGAAACGAGCTACACGTCCGCAGGCGGCGCAGAACGCGCACTCGCACCGCCATCAACGCGCAAGCTACGCGTCACGGCGAAGGCCTTGAAGGATAGTCGTTTCGAAGCGGGTTTTGGGGTGGCGGGTCAAGTATCCGCCCCGGTTGATGCGGAACTGCGAGGGTTGAGTAGGGGTCTCGGGGAGGGAGCGGAGTCCACAG
>JAFCZD010000139.1 GCA_019314525.1 Deltaproteobacteria bacterium | reverse complement strand
TAAGCAGTTTCACCGCAGAAGTTTGGCCCAAACCTTGCTGATAGAGCGTTCGGGAGGAAGTCAATGCTCTACTCTATGGGAAAATCCCTGCTCGTTGTCTCGGTCGTCTTTGCATCCACCACAGGCCACGCCTATGACATGCCGTCTCATATCAAGATGGCCAACGCTCTGCGTCGCGACCTGATATCCAATGTCAAGCACGGGCGCGGGAACGTGATCCGGCTGATTTCACCCAGCGGGAAAGCCCGCGCTGTGCGCCTGCATGCGAAAGATGCTGAGGCGATCCTCAAGTATCCTGAATATTTCCGGGGTGGCACAACGGGGCCAGACAATACCGTGGCCACGCGAATGACCGACCTGACCCATGCGCCGAAGTACCGGCCCTACCAGCAATCAGAGGCGCTCTATCGCGCAGCCGTGCGGCGTGAAAAAGAGCGGGGCAAGGGCAAGCTCAAGGACGGCAAGAGCAAGGAGAATCTCTCGGAGCGGGCCTATGCCCTCGGTACCTTCCTGCACTTGGCTGGAGATAACGCGCTCCACCACCTGGTCAACACGATTACCGGTGAGACCTTCACCTTTCATCCCAAGGATCACGCGACCAAAGCGCAGCTTGCCAAGGCCAAATCCGCTAAAGACCTCCCCAAGGGCAACTCGAATATGCTGCGTCATATCGCTCTGGAGAAGCACTACAACCTGGCGCCAGGAGAGGGCTATCTCACCGTCGCCGAACGCAAGGCGGGTGCATCCTCCAAAGACAACCCGGCAGACCTTTCTCATAAGCTGGCGAAGGGCCTGATCGAGAACGTCTACTATGATCCCTCGAACACCAAGGGTGTGTGGGGTCCGTTCTCCGATGGTTTGCTCACCAAGACCCGGCAGGCGTTGCAGGCGTCATTGGGAGATGGCGCGAGCAACAACATCCGTGAGGGGCTCATCGCCAAGGGAGCGAGCCAGGGCATCCGCAAGACGACGATGGAGACGGCCAAGACGTACCTCAAGGTCGTGAAGCAGCGAGAAGGCGGAGCCCATAACGCCGTGCTGCTCGTGCCACAACTGGTACAAGATCTGGGTGCCCTCTATGACATCGTTAACGAGCAAGGGAAACGCCGCGTAGAGACGCATAAATCCGGTTGGGCCAAGAAGCTCTTGAGCAACGTGTTCGTCAAAAAGAACCGCGATGGGAAGAGCAACTTCGAGCAGCGTTCAGCAGAGAAGAAGGAGGCGCTGGCCAAGTTAATGCCCACCTTCCTGCGCGCCGTAGAGAAGTTGAGCAAGATCGACGTAGAGCAGGGCTTGCCGACGGCGAAGAGCAAGGAGCTGCATGGTGCGCTCAATGAGCTCTTCAATGCTCTCTTCAGCGTGGTCAGCGTAGACCCCACGATTCTGCTCTCGCCCAAAGCCCGCGTGGTGACCAAGAAGCTCTTGGCGTTGACCAAACCCCTTGGGGCGATCTTCCGCCCTGCTAGGAACCGGCTGCTCTCTTTTTTCGCCGCCAAGAAGCTCGCGAGTTTCGTCAAGGGGCTGGGGCCCGAGAACGTCAAGGCCAAAGCCTATGTGGAGCAGAAGCTCACAGAGATGGTGCAAGAGCGGGGCATGAGTACCGCGCCGAAGCTCGCAGGCAGCGTGCTGGAGATGAACACCTGGAACACGATGGTGGCGGTGCTTGGCGATCACAACGTGGTGGTCGACACATCAGCGCCCCTGAACTTCGAAAAGGTCCAAGCAGCAGAAGGCCCTGTGACCGTTGATGGAAGCTATCAGCTCGAATACAACCTTGTGGCGCGTGACCCAGCGCTGGCCAAGATCTTCTACCCCAAGGGCATCTCCGCTAGTGAGATGATCCAGCCCGTAGCCTACACCGCACCCAGGAATGCCAAGAGCACCGCGGCTCCCGTTGAAACCAAAGCGAATGGTTTCCTCAGCACGCCCAACGGTAGCGTGCCCTTCAAGACCACGGGGGCTGCGCGACAGCCCCGGCAGCTTCACTTGGACATCGTCGAACTCAATGATTGAGTGTCGAGTGTGACGCACCGTTGCTTCACTCCCCAATAGCCCCAGCCTTAGACATTGCCAGCGCATGAGCTCTCATCAACAATGGGAGTACGACCAGAGTGAGCGTTGATGCGAGCCAGGGAGGGGTTGGGGAGACGTGGTTGATTTTACACAGGTGGAGCGAGATCGGCGCCGGCTCACGGCCACCGTGGTTAACCTCGTCCTTGGTGTCGTGGGCATCGTCTACGTTGCCAACTACTCCTCCACATCGAAGCTCATCACGCCACTGATGGGTGTGGCAAGCGCCGGGGCTTTCATCAGCGCCTGGTTCTCCTATGGAGGCGCGCTTCGCTTCTCGGGGCCGTTTACCACGTTCTGTCTCTGGCTAATTCTAGCGGTGGTGGGGCTTCACGCGGGCGGAAATAGCGTGGGAGGCGCGGCCTGGGTGGCTTCGGTTCCGCTGGTTGGGGGGCTGCTGGGTGGCCGTCGTGTCATCCCCTTTTGGACCTTGGCCAGTCTTGTCTCGGTGATAACGCTCGCGTGGCTGGAGCGTTCTCATATGTTACCCAGGAGCGTTGTGCCGGCACACAGGCAGAACCTGCAGGACGCCATCAGTCTGAGCATGTTCTGCCTCTTTGCTGGGGGGATTACACATGTCTTCTTGAGTTACCAGGAGCGGGCTCAGCGCCAACTGCTTCACGAAAACAGGGACCGGCGTCGAGCAGAGGAGGGGGCTCGCGAAGCGAACGAGGCCAAGAGCGCTTTTTTGGCGCGCATCAGCCATGAGCTGCGAACTCCGATGAATGGCGTCATTGGCATGGTCGACTTGCTCTTGGCGACCCCGCTGGATGCGCGTCAGCGAGAGTTTGCCGAGACGGTGCGCAACTCGGGTGACTCACTCCTGGTGCTCATCGACGGTATCCTGGATTTTTCGCGGATCGAAGCGGGGCATCTGGAGGTCAGTCGGGACGACTTCGACATGGTTCGCACGGTGGGGCGGGTGGCGGCGCTCTTGCGCCCTCTCGCGGAGCGCAAGGGTGTGGGCTTGGAGGTCGTCTTCGAGCCTGGCATCGTTCACGTTCGCCGCGGGGACGCCAACAAGCTGAAGCAGATCCTCTTCAACCTCATGGGTAACGCGCTCAAGTTCACAGATGAGGGCAGGGTCGAGGTGCGGGTTACCTCAAAGCAGGAGCGCATATCCTTCGTTGTGCGGGATACAGGGGTGGGCATTCCTGCTGACCTCTTGGAGACGCTCTTTCAGCCCTTTGTGCAGGTTGACGCCTCTCCAACACGGCGTCATGGGGGCACAGGGTTGGGGCTGAGCATCGTTAAACATCTCTGTGAAGCCATGGGCGGTGAGGTGAGGGTGCGCTCTGTGGTGGGAGTGGGGAGCAGCTTCTGCTTTGATTTGCCCCTCCCTCTGGGTGATCGTGATCTCGCCGAGAAGGCCGAGGAGTCTTCATCAGGGGAGGGTGAGTCTCTTGTGGTACGCGCGGATGAGGCCGGACCGCAGCGGCTGTTGATCGCGGAAGACAACATCGTCAACCAGCGGGTGATGCTGCATATGGTGGAGCGCTTGGGCTTCGTGGCAGATGTGGCAGCCAACGGAGAGCAAGCGGTGGAGATGGCCACCCCAGAGAAGTACCAGGCAGTGTTGATGGATTGTCATATGCCTGGCATGGATGGTTTCGAGGCTACGGCCCGGATCAAAGAGCGCTTTGGCGCTGGGCTCGCCGTGGTCGGTGTCACAGCTGACGTTGAACCACGCTCGCGGGAAAAAGGCGCCGCCGTGAAGATGGACGCCTATGTAACGAAACCCGTCACCCTGGCACAGCTCACAGAGACCTTGATCAGCCTCTCCTTGGTGCATCGTGAGGGAAGGGACGTTTTGGGCGGGGACGTTCCGGGAAGGGACGTTCCGGGCGGGGAGGGTTAGCCTCAGTCTGCGGACCCTCGGCGCTGTACCACGAGTTTTCCGTCCACGCAGTCCACGCGCAGCTCATCTCCAACCTTGGCTTTACCCGAAAGGATCTCTTCGGCCACAGGCGTCTCGATGAGGCGTTGAATCGTCGTGCGCATGGGGCGTGCGCCAAGGGTGGGATCGTATCCGCCATGATCGATCAGATATTCGAGGGTGGCGTCGGTGGCTGTGAATGTGATCTGCCGCTCTTTGGCGAGGCGCTTGCTTGAGTCGGCCACCAAGAGTTGTGCCACGTCGCGAATTTGAGCGCGCGAGAGTGGCTCGAAGACAAGCCGCTCCTCGATGCGATTCCACAGCTCGATGGGGAAGGCGGAGCGTGCGGTTTTGAGCACGTCGTCTCGTATGCGTGGCCAGTTTGGGTCTTTGTCTTCAGCGGGGCCCACGGCGCTCATGCCGAAGCCAATGCGCCCCTGCTGCTTGTTGTAGTGCTCACTGCCGAGGTTGGAGGTCATCACGACCACGGTGTTGGAGAAGTCCACCGTGCGCCCGCGACCATCCGTGAGGCGTCCGTCATCGAGCAGCTGCAGCAGCACCTGCAAGACATCGCGGTGGGCCTTTTCCACTTCGTCCAGGAGCACGATCTGGTAGGGCTTTTTGCGCACCGACTCCGTCAGCTGTCCACCCTCCTCATGTCCTACATAGCCAGGAGGCGAGCCGATCATGCGTGCCACAGAGTGAGGCTCCATGAACTCGCTCATGTCGAAGCGGCAGAGGGCGTCACGGGAGGAAAAGAGGAAATCCGCGAGCACCTTCACCAACTCTGTCTTGCCCACGCCTGTGGGGCCCAAGAAGAGAAACGAGCCGATGGGGCGGTTGGTGGCGAAGCCTGCGTAGTTGCGGCGGATGACCTGACCCACGCGCTTGATGATGCCGTCGTGGCCGATGATCTGCTCGTGGACGAAGCCCTCCATATTCAAGAAACGATCGGTGTCCGTCATCAGCAGGCGATCCACCGGGACCTGCGTCATCTCGGCCACGAGGGTCGCGATCTGCAGCGGCTCGATGGTTTTGACTTTGGTGCGACGCGCGCGGCTTCCCGCTAGATCGACCAGGCTGATGGCCTTGTCTGGGAGGAAGCGGTCGGCGATGTAGCGCTGGGAGAAGCGCGCTGCTGAGTCCAAGGCCGCGTGGCTGTAGGCTACGCCATGATGTTCAGCGTAGGCTGGGGCGAGGCCCTCGAGGATCTGCAGCGTCTCTTCCATGCTCGGTTCGGCCACGAGAATGGGTTGCAAGCGCCTCGAGAAGGCTGGGCTCTGCTCGATGGTTTTGCGGTAGTTCTCGGTGGTGGTGGCGCCGATGGACGGGAAGGACCCTTGAGCCATGGCCGAACTCAGCTCACCCACAGCATCGAGGGCTCCGTCGCCTACGGCCCCCGCGCCGACCAAGGTGTGGATTTCGTCGAGGAAGAGGATCACCTTACCCTCGGCGGCCTCCATTTCGTTTCGCAGCGCGGCCATGCGCTCGGAGAAGGCGCCACGCAGGGCGGTGCCCGAGAGCAGCGAGCCCATATTCAGCTCTACCAGGCAACGATCGGCGAGGAAGGGTACCGCCTCTGGCTCGTTGGCCTGGAGGTAGGCCAGCCCCTCCACGATGGCCGTTTTACCGACCCCCGGTTCACCCACGAGGCAGGGGTTGTTGGCGCGCCGTTTGCCGAGGATGTCGAGGATCTGCATCACCTCACGGCGCCGGCCCACGAGAGGTTCGATCTGTCCTTGGGAGGCAGCTGCGGAGAGGTTGCGCCCCATGGTGGTGAGCGTTGGGTATTCGTCTGGGTCGAGGATGAAGCGTGGATCGAGATCGGCCTCTTGGTCACCATCCTCGCCGCTGCGAGCCTTGCCGCGGGTGACGCGCGGGTCTTGGGCGGCGCGTTGTCGTCGGGCCTCTTTGCTGAGGGGCACGGCCCCTGTGGCCCGGCGGAGCAGCCCCTGTCGCACGGGGGCCTCCGCGGTGTTCGCTGATGGGGCCTCTTCACCAGGTTCTTCGGCCTCGTTGTCGACCGTTTTTGTTGGCTTGGGCCGCTGGGCGAGGCCGCCTGTGACGAGCGCTAGCGCTACGGTGCGCAGGTTTGCCAGATCGATGCCCTGGGCTTCGAGCACCTGGTACGCGACGCTCTCTTTGAGGGAGCAGAGTACGATGATCAAATGCAGAGTGCTGACCTGCACCGAGCCACAGCCCTGGGCCATGCGCCGGCAGCGGTCGCGGATGCGCGTGAGCATATCTGCCAGCTCGGCGTAGTCCCCTGTGTTGGCGAGGTGACGTGCGATGGCCTCGCTCTTGAGACCGCGATCGGTGAGCATGGCGCGTGCAGGAGTCTCCTCGGCCAAGAGCGCCATCAGGAGGTGTGCACTGGAGTAGGGGCGGCCGGCGTGCGCTGCGATGGTGCTCGCTTCG
Source organism: Deltaproteobacteria bacterium (assembly GCA_019314525.1). GTDB lineage: Bacteria > Myxococcota_A > Polyangia > JAFCZD01. The sequence continues at coordinate 5,106 of JAFCZD010000139.1, read as the reverse complement.
TCCAGCACGCGTTGGAGGCTTTCCTCGTAGGGCGCGTCGGTCATAGGCCCGCTCTTCCTAGCACATTCTGGACGCGGTTAACACGACCGCAAGGACAGCGCTGCTCGGCTCGGGATCCCACGAGGTCTCCGATACCGTAGGTCACGAGCTGGAAGGGGCGTTTGACGCCGTAGAGCCAACCGCCTCCTTCGAGGCGTTCAGTGCGGTTGGCGCCCACCCAGCAGTTTTGTTCCGAGGCGAGTTCACGCCGCAAGTAGGTGGGACGTGCCGCGGGTGGCAGCGAGAGGTCCGCCACCAGCCGGAGGAGACTATGGGCAGAGGGCAACGTCTCTGCGAGAGTTGCCGGTTGCGTGCCTCCATAAAAGACGTCTCGCTCTTGTTCGCTCAGCGTCGGGGCCGCGCCTCCATCGATGGCCAGGTGGCCCTGGAGGCAGTCGTAGCACGGGCCGTCGGCGCCGTCGGTGACGATGTGCTTGTAGTGGCTCACGCCGGGAAACGCCGTGGGCGTTACGTGGCGGATCCCCCGCTTGCGAAGCTCCGTGGTGGCCATGAAGTTGTCGTCTTTGCTGCGCCCCATGCCCACCACAGCAAGATCGGGTTTGAGGGTGTCGAGGAGCTCGCCAAAGCAGCGCTTGGACGAAGCGTTACGCGCCGAGAGGTGCAGCGATCCGTTGATGAACCGGTGCTCTCCAGCCTCGAGCACCTTCAACGCCTCTAGTGTTTCGAAGGCCCCCACCTCGGGTCGCTTGCAGATGCGTCGAGCCAGCACCTCCGCCAGGGCCTCGGCTTTGGGCTCACCAATGCGCGAGCTCGGATAGAGCTGCCTCACAGGGTTGAAAGGGCTGACCTCTTTGCCATCGAGCAGTATCATTTCTTTGCTGAGGCCCAGCGCTTCGCCACAGAAGAGGCTCGCGGTGCCCAGGCCGATCACCAGCAGTCGTGTGGAGCGGCGCAGGGCGTCGGGAGGGAGGTAACGGGCGCTCCCCCCCACACACAGAGTAGCGATGTCGTGGGAGGGGCGGGCGAAGCGCACGGTCCAAGGCCAGCTGGGCTCACCACGCAACACGATGGCTGCCCCACGCTCGATGATGCTGTGGGCGAGATCGGGCCGAAGGGGGCGCTCGGGCGCTAGCAGCCAGCGGCAGAGGCCGAGGGCCATGGAGGCGGCCTCCAGGTGCTCTATATGTGCAGCCAGTCCCTGGGCCTCGCTGAGAGCGGGCAGGGTGGCCAACTCTTTGGTGAGCGCCAGGAGCGCGTCTCGATCCACGGTGCTCTGTGGGTGGTACACCAGCTGCAGGCAGCTTGGCGTCGAGCCGCGCGGCAAAAAGGTCAGCACAGCGGGGATGTGGTGGTCCATGGCCGCTCGCAAAACGCCCGGTGCCTGGGCGTCGAGTTCGCCGACGATCAACCTGGGTGGGGATGCGGCGCAGCACCTGGAAAATAGCTCACTGTCGTGGGGGTGGCTTGCGATCTGCCAATCGTCTTCGAAGTGGTTGTGGGCGCGGATATGCGCTTCGAGAGCCGCGGTTCGTGAACGCCCCGCGTGCTCGACGCCGAGGGTGCGACAGAAAGCGCTCCCTGGCCTGACCTCACCTTCGTCAAAGAAGGTTTGTTGGCGCAGTCCCGTGCGTGCCAGGGCCTCCGCCACAACATGAGCCCGCTGCAGGCCCCAAACGAAGACGTGTCCCTCCGCGAGGGTGTCGCCGAGCACAGGCCGCACGCGCTCGAAATAGTTTTCGCGCCAGCTCATGTGTTCGTCTCGGCGGTTGTAGCAGTTTCTGCGCTCTGCGGTGGGGCCCCAAAGCGGCGCACCAGGTCGAGCAGGGAAGCTGAGAAGCCTGCTTCGAAGTCACGAGGCAACGGCACCTCCTCGAACTCATTGCGCCAGGCGCGCTTCACGTCGAGCAATCGTGGGGCCAAGGCCGGGTAGTCTGGGGGCAGGGCGATCAGCAGCTGTGTGTGGGCTGTCTGCACCAGGTATCGGCGCCAGCCACGGCCCAGCAGGTTGCGGCTCACGGGGTAGCCTGCGTTGCGCAGGTCGCTTTTCTGAGCGTCACACCAGCGAGCACCTCGGGCGGAGCACCAGTAGGGCTTGCGGCGGGCGGCGCGCACCGAGGGGTGACTCCCGCTGACCACGCGGGCGTCGCCGAGGTCGCGCATCACGAGCCCGCCATACTCCGGCATGCTGGCCCAGCTGCGAATACGCCAATGAATGGTCGGCCCCCCGCCGGTGGTTTTGGCTCCGTCCTTGGTGATCTGCCAGGCATGCTTCGAGCGTCGTGGTGTCGCATCGGGGTAGACCACGTGCAGGATCGCCGTGCGTAGTCCACGTCGCTCGCGCCAGTTCACGGCCTTGGGGGCGTTCACCCCATGGTGGATGTCGCCCGGGGAGAGGAAGGCCCCGTCGACGAAGGGGTGGGCGTGCAGCTTGGAGTTGAGCCCTAAGCGCGGTCGTAGCCCCAGCATGCGGTCGATATCGGCGTTGAAGGCGGCGTTGGCGCGGTCGAGGTCCCCCGCAAAATGACAATTGGCGGCGCTGAACACCTTCACATCATCGGGAGGCACGGCCACCTCGTCGATGACCACTTCGGAGATTTCCTCGGCGCTGAGCAGCTCTACGGGGGTTCGCAACCCCTGCTTTGGCACGAGCGCCGAGAGGGGATAGACCAGCGACTCCAGAGGGGAACCACCCTTTGCGAGGCCCACTTCGACCCAGCGCCGCACTTCGGCAAAGAGCTTCTGGGAGGCGGAACGGGAGATGAGAACTTGGGGGGGCATGATGTGGATAGCTCCGGGTGGACCCTTTTGCCCCTATGCAGGGACGTCGAGGCCCACTAGCTCGCGGTAGACTTTGCGCAGGGGCTCGACGCGTCCCGGGCGCCCCACCACGTTGTAGAGTTCGTAGAGGCTCGCGTCGAGGCGTTGCAGCGCCTCTTCCAGCTTGCCGAGAGCTTGCAGGTCTGCCACCAGGAGGTCGATCAAGAGCCGCGGCACGACGCGATTTTTCAGCACCTCGGCGACGCTCTGTTCGCGCCAGTTCGCGAAGAGGCAGAGCCGATAATAATCGTCTGCGAAGTAGACGTGGTCGGCTGGGATGTCGAGCATCTCGAAGTACTCGTTGTAGACCATCACGGGCGGATCGGAGTGGGGCCATACTTGCGAGAACCAAACGGCGAAGCGGGGGGCCAGGTAGTGGCGTCCCTTGACCTCCATCAGCGCCTGTTTCCAGAGGCCCGCGGCTGTGGCGTCGGTCTCTTCGAGGTGGGCCAGGCGTTGCTTCAGCCCCTTGAAGAAAGGGCGATCGTCGATGGGTGTGGGGACGCGCAGGATGAAACCATTGATCGCGTCTTGTGGCAGGTCCTCTGGCTCATGCCCCGTGATCACATGGCGAATGCCACGCTCGAAGACATAGAGTTCGCCATCTTCGGCGAGGAGCGGCTCAGCCGCTTCGACCCAGCAGCGATCTTCACCCAAGGGGCGTCCCACGGTGGCGATGAGCGTTGGAAAGGCGGCGACGAGCTCCCACATCTCATTGGCCAAGAGTTCTGGTGCTTCGCGTGACCACTCAGCGCAGCTCGCCATGGCGGCGTGATCGAGGTCCCAGCTTTTGACCTCGCCTGGGGCGATCAACTTGCGTTGCTGCATGGCGCTCACAGGGGCGACCATCAGCGCGCCCCGTAAAAATCATCTTGGCTGAGGTCCACGTGATGAGTCGCTGGCCGCGAGGCGCCATCCGGCCTGGGATCGCTGTCCGAGGCCGCACCCTCGGAAGCAGGGCCGGATGGCCCGTCATCGTCATCGACAGTGTTGAGCCGTTGAAACCCGCCATCGCTGACCCGGCCAATCACGTTGCCCTGATCGTCTAGGAGGTCTCCCGCTGCGTCGAGGCGATAGCCAGACATCTGCGTGAAGACACCATCTCCGCGGTTGCGGTAGACGGTAGGATCTGGCTCGTGGAGCACGCAGAGCGCCCACTCTGGCGTGTCGTTGGACAGCTGGCCGAAGTCCGGACGCATCACAAGGGGGTTGCGTGGTTCACAGCAGCTGCAGAAGGTGCCGTCGGCGCTGCTGTCTTCCACCACCGCAACAGCACCAATGGCAGGGCGGGCTCGTCCAGGTACACGTCTCGCTTGGGCCATGAAGCTTCCTCCGTTGATGATGTCGAACCTACCAGAGCGTGATCCCAACGGGCAAGCGCCACTCTGTTTTTGTGCGTTTGGAAGGTCAGCGAAGGCTGCGGCGCAAAGGTGTCGCTCACGAGGCCGGGCGCAGCCGGATGCGAGCTTGCGGCAGGACTCGAGTAACCGTAAACTCATCATTCAATCTCGACACAGCCGAAGAAGCCCTCCTGGGGTAATAGGTGTGGAGCCACTATGCGGATCGGCATTTTTTCAGACGTGCATTCCAACCTCGACGCGCTCACCGCTGTGCGGGCGGCCTACGAGAAGGAAAGTATCGACAAATATATTTGTCTTGGTGACACCGTAGGCTATGGAGCCGAACCCAAGGCCTGCGCCGAGATCGTGCGTTCCATGGCTTCAGTGTCGATCTTGGGGAATCATGATGCCGCCGTTTCGGGGCGCATGGATTACTCGTATTACTATCAGGCCGCGCGCCACGCGCTGGATATCCACTCGGGGATGCTGCCCGAAGAGGGCAAAGCCTGGTTGCGCTCCTTGCCTTATGAGCATCGCGAGCAGGACCTATCCTTCTGTCACGGGTCGCCGCTCAACCTCGAGGAGTTCGAGTATATCTTCGCCCTCGACCAAGCTCAGCAGCTGCTTGGCTATTGGGAGGACATGGCCCGGGTGACTTTCATCGGGCATTCGCATCTCTGCAAATCCTTCGCTCTCTCCCCAAGCGAGGTGCATGAAGTCGTTGCCACACGCTTCACCATGCGTGAGGGCTACAAATACATTATCTCCGTCGGTAGCGTCGGACAGCCACGCGACTACGACCCCCGCGCCAGCTACACCATCTTCGATACAGAGGACATGGTCTTTGAGTTCAAGCGCGCTGAATATGATATCGAGTCAGCGGCGAATAAGATCTTCGAGACGGATCTGGAGCGCAACTTCGGGAACCGACTCTTCCTCGGCGTCTAAC
>JAFCZD010000566.1 GCA_019314525.1 Deltaproteobacteria bacterium | reverse complement strand
TGCGGCGTCTGGAGGGTGACGTTTGGGTCGAGGTGGGGTTGGCGTCTGCCACAGCTGGAGGGCTTTCAAAGACAGGTGGCGTTCATGGTGGCATCAGCATTGTCTTCGATGCTCAAGATAACCCCGTTATTACTTGGCTGGATGACAGCTCAACGCAGAGACAGGTCTACACCAAGCGCTACACGGGTGCTGCGTGGAGCGAGTTGGTGGTGGGCAGCGCCTCGGGCGGTGGCCTTTCTGCGAGCGGAACGGTCTCCAGCGGAAGCGTCGCCATCGCACGTGATGGTCTCTATTGTGCGAGCTGGTCGGAGTTGGCAGGTAGCCGTTCACAGGTGTTGATGCGTTGTGCGCTGATGCGCTAGAGCGTGAAGCTGATGGCGGGATCAATTCAGGGGTCAACTCTGACGACCACTTCCCGTGGAGGTGACATTGCCGTTGCCGAGATCGGCTGTTCCCAGGAAGGCTCCCGTGAGAAAGATATCACCGCCTTGGTTTGCTGCTACAGCTCGGCCATGATCATAGAGGGCTCCTCCCAGGGTCTTCTGCCAACGATGAACTCCCGCGGATGTGAAGCTGGTGACAAAGATATCACTGTTTCCCCTGGAGATAACGTTGCCACCCCCAAGAGCAGCGGTCTCCTGAAACCTGCCCGTAATGGTGATGTTACCGTTTATGTCCACTGCTACACCGTGACTCACATCGTCCAAAGAGCCTCCGAGGGCTTTCTGCCAGCGATGAACACCCCCGGAGGTGAAGCTGGTGATGAAGATGTCATAGTCTCCTTTGGAAGCGATGATTCCGCCTCCGAAGTCGCCATTGGTATGAAACATCCCAGTGAGGATGACGTTGCCGCTCATGTCCACTGCGATGTCATAGCCGTTATCGCCCGACAGCCCGCCCAAGGTCTTCTGCCAGCGATGAACGCCTGTGGTGGTGAAGCTCGTGACGAAGACGTTCTTGTTGCTATCCGTGGTAGGACCACCTCCTAGGTCAATCGTGCCCTGAATGGTCCCTGTGAGAGAAACGTTGCCGTCAGCACTCACCGCCACGGCCGCAACATCATCAACAAGAGTGTTGCCCATGGCCCTTTGCCAACGGTGGCCGCCGGTGGGGGAGAAACTCGTGACAAAGAAGTCATGGCTTCCGTTGGAGGTCACATTGCCCCCGCCCAGGTCGACGGTCTCCTGGAAGTTTCCGACGAGATAGACATTTCCGCTAGCATCGACGGCGACCCCACGGCCACTATCTGTCGAAATCCCCCCTATGGTTTTTTGCCAGCGGAGCACGCCGGTATCGGTAGCGAATCTGAGAAGAAACGCATCAGACCCGCCTTGAGAGATGATGTCGTTGCCACCAACGTCAACCGTGTCTTGGAAGGAGCCCGTGACGTAAAGATTGTCGCCATCATCCACCACTACGTCGGCGCCTCTATCAGCCCCAATGCCACCTATCGCCTTCTGCCAGCGGAGCGCGCCAGTGGCAGAAAAGCTGACCAGGAAGATGTCAGACGCTCCTTGGGATGCGACATCGCTACCCCCAAGATGGGCCGTGTCCTGGAAGTTTCCAGTGACGTAAATATTGCCGCGGCGGTCCACTGCCACGCCATAGCCCAGGTCACTTAGGGGACCTCCAAGAATCTTTGGCCATCCGGCTGGCCCAAGGTCTGGCGTTTGGGCTTCAGGGGCGGGCGCATCTAAGCTATCAACAATGTCGGGGTCTGACCCGTCGCCTTCTGCGGTGTCCTCCCTCACGTCGAACGGGCTTCGCCCATCGAGCCCTGCGTCGGGAAAGTCGAACGGGCTTCGCCCATCGAGCCCTGCGTCGGGAAAGTCGAACGGGCTTCGCCCATCGAGCCCTGCGTCGGGAAAGACGTCGGGAAAGACGTCGAGCGCGCTCGCATCAATCCGGCCAGGGGCGTCAGGGTCATCTGCGTTTGGGGAAAAGCCAAAACGCACACAGCCCACGATCGTTAGCGCCAGCGCCGTAAATACCAGGATATTTCTCACGACACTCACAATCATCCAGAGGGTGGCTCATCATACCACGATGGACGATCAGCTGGTGCTCATCGTTCCTTGGGTTGCCCTCAGCCAACCCTCAGAAACTCGAGTTGAGCACGCCGCCTGTTGCCAATACGTCACCAGCGTCCGTCCAAACGGCGCTATGCAGTGCCCGGGCCGAGGGCGCGCCGCTTTGGGTGAGAGGGGCCCAGCGGCTGAATCGATAAGCTGCTCGTACAGTATTCGCTAGACTCCTCCAGGACCCACACCCCGGGTCATGTGGTAGTCCCCGGTCACAGGGCCCTCGGGGTCCACTGTTGGGTCAGATGTCCATCCTTAGATCAGAAAACAGGGATCAGTGCAAGATGGGACCGGTCTAGAGGCCCGCGCCTGTTTTGATGTAGGTGTCAAAGAGGTGTTGGATGCGTGGTGTGGTCGTCTTGGACTGATCAATGCAGCGGAAAATGATGTTCAGCAACGAGCGTGGCGGCACCTCTCTTTTTGCGGCGTAGCTCATGAGTAGGGTGTTCTGGCTGCGGAGCGTTTCCATAGTCCCGGGCTTGAGGGGGATGTGAAAGTCAGGTACCGAGAGCGGCCAGATGTTCACCATGAAGGGCAGGTCCATGATCATCTTGTCTTCTTCCACCTTCGCCGGTTCAGCTCGATCGCCGTATTTGGGAAGGTAGGCGAAGAGCTTCTCGAGTTCTTCAACGGAGCCAGGCACCCAGAGGTTGCCTTCAGGGTCTGTATAATCGTCTTGGTCTGCCATTCGTTTCTTTTCCTAACTCCCCTGGCTTTATTTTAGCAGAAGGCGTGGCAGGCTGCCTGAAGGGGGTTGGCTCGAGGAACTCAGCACCCATTACAACTGATGAGCCATTGATAGTTTGCTTCGAGTTCGCCGATTTGAGTCAACGCTGCCGCATCAGGCCCAGCGCGCTGCGTACTCCCACTCCGCCTCGGTGGGCAGTCTGTAACCCTCACAATCGTAAACCGAACTGACGCCGTTTAGTGCATGGTCAAATCTATATCAGCTCTAGTGGCTGAGTGCTTCAGGGAATGGCCCAGGACCCGAGATTGGGCCCAATGCCGCTGTCTCCGCGTGTGCTGATCGTGCCCTGAGCAGTGGTCCCCGTGAAGGTCGCCTGGAAGGTGACCTTGGTGTGATCATTCGTCGGGGTGTAGCTGCCCCCCAGCGCGGAGATTTGCATCTCATGAGAGAAGTTGGCCCAGCCGATTTGGCCGTCGAGGGCGGTGGCAAAGCTTTCGTCGAAGAAGCCATCGTCGGTCTTCAGCGTGAGCGCGACCTGCATCTCGATGCGCGCCGGATAATCGGGCGCCAGCGATCCGGGAGGCGCGAGGATTTCCGGGTGACAGAGGATCGTGCCCCCTTCGTAAGCGAGGCCCAGAGTGAGCGCCGTCTCGGCGTCGTTCGCGTAGAGCAGCGTCGCCGCGTAGGGCGATTGCAAGCCATCGAGGACCTGCTTCGCCGTGAGCGTGTCATCACACGAGGCGTTGATGTCCTCGAGAGGGTAGGGAATGGCATTCGAAAGGCAGAGCCATTGTTCGGCGCCACAAGCGGCACAGCAGGTCGCTCCTGGCTCACAAACACAAGGGTTGATCCAGGCGGTGCGGCACGCCGCATCAGAGGGACAGCTCATGTCGTTGGCGCCGCTACAGGTCTGGTAGCAGCCCTCGCTGATGGTCACGAAGAGATCAGCTGGCTCGCAGCCAGGGTAGAAGAGCTGCTCGCTACCCTCGCAAGCTGGGCGCGTACTATCATCGATCACGGCTGCATCGGCGATGAGCCCCTGGTCGTGCTGTGTTGATCCGTCGGGTACGCCCGCGGTGTCGTCACTGCAACCAAAGCTCAGCATCGCGCCGAGAAAAATCGCGCCAAACAAGCACCCTCGATTAGCCATAGTGTTCTCCTTCTTCGTATTCATACGCTTGGCATGCGTCGCGTATACGCTGCGCATAGGCCATATCACAGCAAGCCTCGTGCCGAGAATGCTGGCGCTGCAGAGCCGCGGAATCTCTCATGAGGCTGTTCTCATACCTCAGTTTTTCATCACCTGGCGTGTCAGCTGGGGTGTGACCTGACGCTCGAGGGCACAGCGCTCGCCACGGCGAAACCGAAGAGCGAGCCCGCCTGGCCGAGGGGGTTATCGAAGCTGATATTGGGGGAGGTCGCGGGGCCTGTCCCCGAGCCAAAGTAGAGATAGGCGGCGCCTTCAATGGAGCT
>JAFCZD010000138.1 GCA_019314525.1 Deltaproteobacteria bacterium | reverse complement strand
GCCCGCAGCCAGCCAACCCAGGCAGTCAGCGGCGACCGCGGCGAGGAAGAGGCTGACCCATGCCTTGGACCTCTATATCCGTGGCCAGTATGGGGCTGCTGTGCGCGAGTTGCGCCCGCTGGTGGAGTGGCGCACCCTCGCCGATCGCGCGGATCACCTCGAGGCGCTCAAGACGTATGGCATCGCCCTCTGCTTGCATGGTGCACACTCGGCTGCAGACCGCGCCTTCCGCGCTCTGTTGCGCTTCGATCCTGCCGTGGGCCTCGATCCACGTTTTGTGCGCCCCGAAGCGGTGGCTTTCTTTGAGGGCGTGCGGGGGCGCTATCGCCGTGAGATGGATAACTTGGTCGCCACCAGCGCTCCACAGGGCTCGGCGCTGGTCAACCTGCTGCCCCCTTGGGGACAATTTCGAAACGGGCAAAACACCAAAGCCAAGATGTTATTGGGGGTCGAAGTTGTGTCGGCTCTGGTGAGCACAGCCACAGCTGTGATGCTCTACAGCTGGCGAGACGAACAAGGTACATTTGGTGAACATGCTGGAAGTGCGGATACGCTGCAGCGCGTCAATGTCATCAGTTTTGCCCTTCTGGCGGGGGCACTGGTCTACGGCGTCGTGGATGGTCTCTACTACTACTACCGCGAACGCAAGGCGCGCCTCACGCCCCTTTTGGGGCATCCTATGCTTCGTCGGGCCTTCTAAATCCTGGAAAATTGTTGGGTATCGAGTTGACCGGCCCTTCCGCGAACCCTTAATATGTGGGTGCTAATTAGGAGTAGAATCATGCGCCTCCCCGCGTAGAAGGATGGGCGCGTCTCAAGGTGAAGCCCGGATGCGTCGCCCCCTCAGCTTTGGCAATTATGTGCTGCTTGAGCGCGTCAGCGTGGGCGGCATGGCCGAGGTCTTCAAAGCCAAGTCTTTCGGTATCGAAGGCTTTGAGAAGATCCTCGCCATCAAGCGCATCCTCCCCTCGTTGGCGGAAGACGATGACTTCATCACGATGTTCATCGACGAGGCCAAGATCGCCGGGCAACTCTCCCACGCCAATATCGCGCAGATCTATGAGCTAGGGAAGGTTGGGGGATCGCACTTCATCGCCATGGAGTTCGTCTGGGGCAAGGATGTACTCCAGCTCCAAAACCGCTTTCGACGTCTGCGACGACGCATGCCACTGCCCATGGCGGCCTTCATCGCCAGCAAGATTTGTGAGGGCCTGGACTACGCTCATCGAAAGCGGGACACCACCGGGGTCCCGCTGGACATCATTCACCGTGACATTAGCCCCCAGAATGTGATCGTTTCCTATGAGGGGGAGGTGAAGCTGATCGATTTTGGCATCGCCAAGGCGGCAGCGCGCTCCTCCAAGACCCAAGCGGGTGTGCTCAAGGGCAAATTTGGCTATATGTCACCTGAGCAGGTTCGTGGGTTACCTCTTGATCGCCGCTCCGACATTTTCGCTTTGGGCACCGTGCTTTGGGAGATGTGTGCTGGGGAGCGGCTCTTCACCGGTGAGAGCGACTTTGCGGTGTTGGATAAGGTGCGCAACGCCGTCGTGCCGACTCCCTCATCCAAGAACCCGCTGGTGTCTCCCCAGCTTGAAAACATCATCCTTTGCGCGCTCAGCCGCGACGCGGAGGATCGTTTTACGTGGGCCAACGAGATGCATGACGCGCTGCAGGAGTATCTTGTCCTGCAGTCTCAGGCATTTTCTCCTGCGAACCTTTCCCACACGGTGAAGGAGCTCTTCGCGCGTGAACTCGAGCGGGAGGGTGAGGAGCTCGAGCACTACCGAGGTCTCAAACGCGAAGACCTGGAGCGCTTTCGCACCATGGCGGAGGTCCAGACTCCTTCGCCTGCGATATCATTGATTCACAGCAACCCCGAGGCGGCGTTCTTGGCGCTTGGTGATGACGCAGTGAGTGAAGAAGCGCTGCTGGCGGCGCTCATCGAAGACGCTGCCAAAGAGGCAGACGCGGCAAAGCAGCTGGAGCAGCTGGAGGAGCTGGAGGAGCTCGAGGAGCTCGAGGACTTCGAACTGGAAGAATTGGAGACTGGCGAGGCATTGAAGGTTGGCGGGGCGTTGGAGGCTAGTGGGGCGTTGGAGGCTAGTGGGGCGTTGGAGGCGGAGGGCTCTCCTGAGGACTTCGATGATGGGGCGACCGAGTTGGCGCCCCCCTCCTTCAGCCTGGAAGATTTCGGTGTTCATGACGGAGCAACACAGATCTTCGAGGGCACGAATCCCGGGGAACTGGAGAACATCCCTCTACCCACCTACCGCGTGGACGGTGGGCAGCAGGTGAGTGGCGATCATCAGCAGCCAACGATGATCTTCTCCGATGTGGCGTCGCGTGGGGGCTTCGCTATCACAGGGCCTGTACCGCCGCAGCTCACAGGGCCATCTCCGGCACCTCCCACGGCGAGCGCCACGGTGGCTGTGAGCGCACCGGCGAGCCCTTCGCTCTTCAAGGATATCTTGATCGGGGTGCTGGCCGCTGCCGTGCTCGCTCTGCTCGGCATTGTTGGCTGGAGCGTGCTCTCCAAAGGCGACGCTCGCCCCGCCACCCTGGTGGTCACCCTCACGCATGGGAAGACTTCAGAGGTGCACGTGGATGGCAAGCTCCACGGCAGCGTCGCACCAGGGCAGGTCTTGACAGTCAAGGATTTGGCCGCAGGATCGCATCGTGTTGCTCTTCTTGGCGAGGGAGAGCCTTTGGCTCGACAAGTAGATCTCAAGCCAGGGCAGGTGGAGACGGTCACCTTCAAGGGTGCTATCTCTCCGCCAAGAGTCGCCAAACCCACAGGACTGACCCTGAAGATCGAGCCCCCGGGTGCGCGTGTTTGGGTGGGTACACGGCTGATTGCAGCTTACGACGGAAAGCTGATTGCGCTTGAGCCAGGGAGAGAGCATCGCGTCAAGGTCAGCAAGGCTGGCTTTCGCTCCTGGGAAGAGACCATCAGTCTGGAGAAGGGAGCCAGCGTCGAGCGCAGGACTGAGCTGCAGAAGGCCGACACCGGCGCGATGGAGGTCAAGAGCGTACCTTCTGGAGCTGAGGTTACCGTTGACGGAGGATCGGTGGGGAAGACACCATGGGTTGTGGAGGATGTTGCTCCAGGCAGGCACCGCGTTTCGGTCTTGGTCGATGGTTATGCGGCTGCTAGCCGGTGGGTTCGGCTCGGCAAGAGGCAAGAAGAGGCTGTTTTTTTCACGCTCAAGATGACTCACGCTCAAGATGACGCCCGTGAAACCACCACCTGTGGTGAAGCTGCCACCTGTAGTGAAACCACCGCCTGTGGTGAAGCCACCCATCGCGGTGAAGAAGCCACCTGTGAAGACGCCACCCGTGGTGAAGACGCCACCCATGGTGAAGAAGCCACCTGTGGTGAAGAAGCCACCCGTGGTGAAGAAGCCACCCGTGGTGAAGAAGCTACCCGTGGTGAAAGGTGGGGTACCTTGTCGCGAACACAGACCCATGGGCCCGCGTTTACATTGACGGCAAGGATACGAAGCGTACGACCCCCATCGTTCCCCGTGTGAAGCTAGAGCTGGAGCCAGGCCCTCACAAGGTGACGTTTGTGGTCAAAGGGAAGAAGTTTCATTTCTCTATCAAGATCAAAGCTGGAGAAGTGACCCGGCTTTTCAAGGATCTCGTGGTGGAGTGACTTATGGAGGGGTTGGGGAGACCGGGAGAGCTAAACGCGACGGCCTAAACGCGACGGCCGAGCCGTAGGGTGCCGATGAAGAGGGCGAGGGTGGCGCTGAACATAGTGACTGTGCCGAGAATGACGAGCATCGTTTAGTCCTACTCCTGAATACCTTTGACTACATCTTCTCATATCTGCGGTCGCCCAGCAACTTGGCAAGCAGAGCTGAGGTCCATAGCACGGGAGGCCTCGATGCTCCAACGCACAATCTGCTTGTTGTTCATGGTTTTTCTCCTCCCATTGATGCCTTCCACTGCAAGGGCGGAGGACAAGGTAGCCTCGCGTCTTGCCCGCTTCTGGCAGCGACAAGCCAAGGTGGCGCACCCTCCACTGCTTCCACGGCAGAGGGCCATGGAACTTTCAGCGAGCGCACAAGTGGTGGTCACTGATGCCCAGCAGATCCGCTTTCCCCTCGGGGGCCGACTCGCGCTGCACCTCGATCAGCGTTGGGGCATCGAGTTGGCCGGGGAGTGGGTGCTGGCCAGCCCACGGGCAGAGCAGGCGGTGTTGGTGACGTTGGCTCCAGGCAAGCTGAGGGAGCAGCCACGGTGGCGTGCGACGATGGCCGCCCTCTGGTCTCCTTTGCTCGGCAAGGTCAGCGGGGGGGCGCGAGTGTTCGCTTTCGAGCCCTACATGGCCCTGGGCATGGGGCTCGTGGGCAGCGCCGCGGAGACGCGAGCGCACATTGGCGCGGCCGTGAGGCCAGAAGGGATTCTTTCGCTGGGGCTGCGGATTGGACGTGGGCGTTGGCTGCTGCGCGTTGAGGCACGCCAAGCCCTGCGCCTTCGCCCCACAGATGATCTCGACTATGCGCTGAGCGTGGGTCTGCTCGCGGGTGTGCTGCTGGGAGGCTCAAGGTGAGGGGGCTGGCGGTGAGGGACGGGGTGTGGGATGGGGGGCTGGTGTGGGATGGGGGGCTGGTGTGGTTCGCTCTCATGCTCTGCGCTTGCGCGGGGGTCACGTCGGCTCCTGAGGGCCCCCACGTATTGCGCGAGGCAGAATCGCTCCTGAAGGCTGGGCAGCTGACCAACGCCCGTGCTCGCAGCGCTGCATTTTTGGCTGCAGGGTTGGGCACGTCGGAGGACCAGAGATGGGCGATGCGCTTGCTCTTGCGAAACCCAGAGCTGCCGCTGCTCGGGGGAAGGGATCCCTGCGCACAGCTCTCCCCAGCAGATCCGGCGCTCTCCCGAGCAGATCCCACGCTCCTCTCCTCCTGGCAGCTCTTCTGTGGGCGTCACACCCTGAGGTTGGGGGCGAGACAGCGGGCGACTACCTTCCTCGCGGCTGGTGGGCAGGCCGCATCATATCACCTCGCTGCTCTCTTGGCGGTGAGCACCAGGCAACTCGAGGAGGCCGACGCTCTGCTGGTGCGTGGTCTCGCGGCGCCCGGCAGTCAAGCGTTAGGGCCGCTGCTTCACCTGCAACGGGCGCGCTTGGCGTTGGAGGGAGGCCGCGTCTCGCTGGCCCGCCGCAGCTATCGAGCGGTCTCCCCGACATCCCCATTTTTTGGTCGCGCTCGTCAGGAGTTGGCCTGGCTCGAGCTGCGAGCACGGCGACCACGAGAGACTTTGGCACAGATCGCCATCCGTGATTTGCGTGACGAGGAGGGCTTCTTCCCAGCGCGCGAGTTGCTGGTGGCCTTGGCGCTGGCAGATCTCTGTGACCCACGAGCAGGCAGCATAGCGCGCCAGGCCGTGCGTCAGCTGCAGGAACAGATTAGAAAATTGGCAATATTTCTCCGTCAGCGAGCTGATTCGAGGCTCTATTACACGGAGGCCTTAGCGTCCCTCGCTGGCACAAGCACTGCGCTCTCTCCCTCGCTGCACGCTGCGTTGATAGCCGACCCGAGCTTCGCCCGGGCCTTTGCTCTGGTGAGGCAAATCGAGCGCGAGCGGCGTCAGCTGAGGCCAGAACAACCTTCAGCCGCGTCCCTCGCCGACGAGCTTCGTGCGCGGCTGATTCGTGCTCAGATGCTCGCTGGTGAGACCGTAAGAGGGGTGCTCACTGGCGTGCTCGGCGAGCTGAGGGAGTCGCGTCATCGGGCCGACGCGCTCTTGGTGGAGTTGGATCACCAATCGGAGACAAAGACTTCGTCGCGACAGAGCGCTGGGGTAGGCAAAGCGGCTCCAATCCGCGAAAAAAAGCAGCGCGCATGGCCAATGGGTTGGGCGGTCTGGCCCGTCAGGCCGCTTTGGCCAGCCGAAATCGAAGAGCTCCGCGTCGATGTTCCATCGCGCTGCTCTTCGTCTCAAGGTGACGAACCCGTGGGTGTTTCCGTCCCGGTGCTCCCAGCATCAGCAGCTGTAGACTAGAAACGGTCAATTTTTTTGCGTTAGAGAGGTGATTCGGGGCTCTATTACATGGAGGCATGGGTGGAGTTGGACCACCGGTCACCGACCGGAACTTCACCGTGAGAGTGCGCCGCAGCGGGCAACGCGGCTCCAAGCCTCGAGAGGAGGCAGCGAGCATGGCCCATGAATGGGGCGGTCTGGCCCGTCAGGGCGCTTTGGCCCATGGAAGAGATCCGTGTGGAGTCATCGTTGTATTGCTCCTTTCCGGCATCAGCCTCACCTTCGGAGGCCGCCTCCACGCAGCCCCGCTGCTCGTGCTGAAGACACGGCAAGTTCAACGCTTAGAGCGCATGGTGGCGCGAAAGGACTGCCCCCGCCGCAACGCGGCGCTCCTCGAGCTTTGTCGCAGTGAGCGGGAACTCGCGTTGCTGGCGCCCGATCGTCAGCGTTGGTTGGGGGCCGCGGCCACCTCCTGTCGTCGCCTGCTCTTTGATGCCCCCATGGCGACGGAGGCAGACCAGGCGCTCCTCTTGCTCGCGCAGGTGGAACAGGAGCGAGCTCGCCCTGTGCGCGCCCTGGAGGCTGTGGCAGAGCTCGAGCGTCGTTGGCCTCAGAGCCCACGGCTCTGCTCAGCGCTCTTGCTCGGGGCGGAGGCACAAGCCAGCCGCTGCGACGCCTCGAGCGGCCATGGTGAAGATAAGAAAGAGAGAGACAAAGCGGCCGCGCGAGGGGCGTGTCGTGAGCGCCTCGTTACCGAGCTGCAGCGAGTCGCTCGTCACACCTCTTGTGCGGTGCCACGTTCGGCGCTCTTGAAGCAGGCGGCGCGCTATCGGCTCGCTTGGGAGCTTGTGCGAACACGAAAACAAGCCGAGGGGCGGGTGGAGTTGCGTCGGCTCTGGTTGGACAGCTCCACCGGAAGCTCTAGTCTGACTGGCTTTCGTCAGCGTCTCCTGCGAGATCTTGCGCGGGTTTGGGCCAGCTTCGGGCCAGACCCCGACACCGTGGGGCTCCTGGTGGGGCAGGGGCCCCTAGGCGCAGAGTTGGTGGTCCAGGTTGCTGAGGGGCTCGCTGAGCAACAGGGCTTGGCGCGCCTCCTCTCCTTTGTTGACCTCGCACAGCAAGAGTTCTCTCGCAAAGAGACATGGCAGGCCCTCGAGCTGCAACGGTGGTCAGGCCTGGCGCGTTCCGCCTCCGTGGTGCAGTTGCAGCAACGACTGGTGCGTCTCACTGACCGCTTGTCGGCTGATTCGCGCTTTCGCCAGGCCTTAGGCGCACAGCTTTTGGCCGCAGCTTCGCGCTTGGAGCGTCAGCCGCGCTCATTGGGCGGGGCGGAGTGGATCTATCGGCGCTTAACGCAGGCGCCCTTCTTGGCGACAGGATCGCAAAGGGCACAGAGCGCTCTGGCGCGCCTTCTGATGAAAAGGGGGGCGCACCAAGAGGCGCTCCCACATCTGCGCGTGCTGGTGCGTCTTTGTCAGCAGGGTGAGGGTTCACGCCTACGTTCTTGTGACGATGACCGCTATCGATGGATCTATGCGTTGGAGCAAGTCCGCGGAGAGACGCCAAGTCGTGCGCAATTGGAGGAGATCGCTGTGGCCGCCGCTTGCTTCATCAGAGCTAGCGCTAAGGAGCCCCGCCGCAAGGATCCCCGCAGGAGCGCTGTGCGCTTGTTGCTGGCGAGGACCTACTCAGAGCTGGGGCGGCACCAAGCGGCCTTGGGTGTGGCTCAAGCGGGTCTCAAGCGTGTGACAAAAAAGACCATGAAGCCAGCACCGCTGCGTGTGGAGGCCATTCGTGCGGCGCGTTCACTGCACCGCTTTGCCGTGCTTCATGGCCTCGTCCAGGCTTTGCAGGGCGAGCGCTGGCGCTCGATGGCCGCTGAAGCAGCGTTGCTCGAGGCAGAGCGTTTGGCGGGCACAGACCTGGCTGCGAGCCGTCGCTGGGCTGAAGAGGCCATAAAGGGGCACGAGAAGAAGCTCATCCTTCGGGCACGTTTGTTCGCGGCCAAGCTCGCTGCGCGGGCTGGTGACACTCGGGCCTTGGACCGTCACCTGGCTGCGCTGGTGAGGGGCGCGCCCCATCGTGGTAGCGCTATCACCCGCCAACGAGCCACCTGGCTTCTCGCGGGTGGCGACCTCAAAGCGGCCGCCGCGGCTCATCTGCAGGGCGGCTTGGATGAGACCGCGCTCCTTCAGGCTGCACGCCTCCTGCTTTGGCTCGGTGACACAAAGCACGCCACCCCCCTCTTGTTGCGCGTTCGTCGTCGGCTTTTGGCCGCAGACGCGGCCAAGAAGATTTCGGGTCAGGTGCTGGAGGCAGGTCGCTTGCTCGAGGGGGTGCTGCCAAGGCGAGCCTATGGGTTCTACCTGCAGCGGGCCATGACGGGGTGGCGGCAGGCGCCAGGCTTGGCGGGTCGCTGTCTGGCGCGCGCCGCGGCGCTGGCTCTTTCGCCCCGTCGTGCGTGGCAACTGGCTGAGCAGGCGGTTGAGGTCGCCGGGCGCCCCGTGGGGCGTCGCGCTTTGGCCGCTGTGCATACACGCATCGCTGTCGCGGCGATTCTGCGCCGACAGATCGCGGGTTTGTCACCTGAGCTGGTCGTTGAGCGCCTCTCGCGCCTCATCGAGTGGCTGGCACCCGCTCTCGAGCTTCGCATACCTCGACTCTCTACAGCTGCGGCTGCTGAGATGGCGTGGGCGTTCGGCACCTTGGCGCGCCACCTGCCCAAGCTTGGCAAGGGGCTGGCGTCGCGGGCGGTGGCCTTGAGGCAACGTCGCGACCAGTTATGGGGTGTGTTGGTGAAGATGGCAGTACATCCCGCAGGGCTTGATGGGCATACCTTGGCCGCCCTGCGTCGGTCGCGAGGCGTGGCAAGAGGCTTGGCGTTGACTCATGTCCCAGGAGAAGGGAGCATCCAAGGCCCCACGCTGCGTTTGCTTCGCGCCAAACGCTGGGCTGCGGCTGAAGCTGTGGCGAGCGCAGGGCTCGATCTTCATGGGCCGCGCGCCCCGCTGCTCTGCGCGCGCGCGGTAGCGCGGGCCAAAGCGGGGAAGGTGGCGGAGGCCGTGGCAGACCTCCAGCATGCCTATGAGCTGGCCCCCGAGAGCCGCTGCGCGCGGCTCAATCTAGCGACGGTGGCTCTGTGGCGCGCCGATGTTAGCTTGGCGCGCAAGCTGCTGCCCAGAGCCCGTCAGGGCGCTCCTGTGGCTGATCTCGTACAATGGCTGCAACGCGCTCAGATCCCACGCTTCTCCGTGCTTTCCGCCGAGACGTCGCCATGAGTTCGCTTCGCGCGCTTCTGTTGCTCGCAGCTCTCCCGGTGCTCGTTGGTGCCGATGAGCCTGGGGTGGAGAGGTCGAGGGCTCCAAGACCACAAGGTCCTACAACACGTGTTGTGCAGAAGGCGCCCGCCGGTGTTGCGCCAGCCGCTGTCGCGCCCGAGAAGGCAACGACGCCTAGAGCAACTGGGGCTCTGCGTGTCTTCCGCTTTGACGCCCTTCGCGTGGATGGCCTCGCCGGGCCCAACGCCCTCGTTTTCCACGATCTGCACCGCACGCGTCGCAGCTCTCTGGTGCAGCGCCGCCGCTCCTTTTTGCACCGCATGCTCGAAGCGGTGGAGGTGGGGCCGCGCGGGAAGCCCTAGTGTTGCGTCTCAAAAAGCTTGATCTCTCCGAGCGCCTCTTATAAGCGGGCATGCGCTGTGACGCAGAGTTGCCCTTGTCGTAGTGGCCCACGATACGACTGTGGATGCGTCGAGGAGCGTTGCCGCTGTGACGCGCGCCAGCCCTAGCCAGCTTACTTAGGGCTCTTCCAGGCCAGGCAGTCTTTGCACCTCACCCGTCCAAGGGCGGATGCAGTCGGCGTCATCGTGGGAGGCGTTATTGACGCGCGGGTTCACAGCGACCATCTCGAGGCCTGCAGGGTGTTCCAGCATACCCTCAAGCGCGTCGCTGTCGTTGAAGTCGCGTTGGAGCCAGGTTGACCAGGCACTCGCTGGTACTACGGCGGGTGCGCGATGATGAATGGTTGCCAAGCAGCCTTCGGCGGGCGTGGTGATGATCGTGCAGCTGTCGATGATGGGCGTATCAGCGGGGCCAGCAGGATCCTTCCAGCGCTCCCAGAGCCCAGCCAATGCCAAGGGGTGCCCGTCACTGCTCGCGACGTAATAGGGCTGGCGAACGTTGGGACCGCGCTTCGCCCACTCGTAGAATCCGCTGGCCGGGATGAGGCAGCGTCGCCGCCTGAAGGCCTCGCGGTAGGCGGGTTTTTCTGTGAGGGTTTCCCGGCGTGCGTTGAGCATCCGCGCGCCGATAGACATCTCCTTGGCCCAATGGGGGATGAGGCCCCAGCGCAACAAGCTCAGGCGGTGCCGTCCTTCGTGTGTCAATCGCAAGGCGCTCACTCGCTGAGTGGGCGCGATATTATAACGCGTGGTGAGCGCCGCGGGGACTGACTCCAACTCGAAGAAGGCCGCGAGTAACTCCGGTGACGTGGAAAGTGTGAAGCGCCCACACATCAGAAGTGATCGTTGCCAGTCTCTAGCGCCGCCTCCATCTCGTCAGCGGTGCGCCCGAGGACCTGGAGGTGGAGTTCAATATCCGGCAGGGTGACAGAGCGCAACAGGAGCTTCGATTGGAGCACATAGAAATCATCATCGAGGCATAGATCGCCTACCACGAGCTGATGATTGCGCGCCAACGCCTCCGCGGGGGGAAGGTGAGAACGTGCACAGACCCGCGTACGCAGGCTAACCCACTGCTGGCCCAAAGAGGCGAAGTGGTCGAGCACCAGCAACTGCGTGCGCCCAGAAGCATAGGTGAGGGTGATGGCCAATTGGTCGTCATTACAACGCTCTGCCGTAAAGTGTTGCTCGAAAGCGGTGACCAAGTCTTCCCAAATCATGACAAACGCCCCAAGGGTCGCAAAGAGGCGACCGACAAAAGCCTATGATAAACTGATTTGCTTCCAGAATCACCCCTGTGATCTGGATGCTTTTCCCAAGGGGTCCCGATGAGACGTGTGTTTTTGCTGGGGGTTTGCCTGCTGCTGATGTTGCCTGTCACCGCACGGGCCGATCGGGCATCGGCCCAGGGGGCCAAACGCCACGGCGATCAATTGGTGAAGCGTGGTGCCCTCAAAGAGGCAACACAGGCCTACCGCCTCTCCCTTCGCGAGGATCCCTCCTATGTGGAGGCTCATCAGGCGCTGGCGACCCACTACCTGCGCCAGCGCGATTACAAAGCAACGGAGGCGCTCCTCAAGGGCGCTCTCCGCCGTTTGGGAGGCGCTGGGAGCCTTTGGTACAATTATGCCTACGCCCTACGCAAGCTGGGGAAATACCCTCAGGCGATCCGGGCCTATCGCACTTTTGCGAAGCTCGAACCAAGCAGTGCAGACCCCTATTACGGCATGGGTTTGGCCCTGCGCGCTGAGAAGCGGCATGTGGAGGCTGCGCGGGCTTTTCGTCGTTACGTGGCGATGGAGCGCTCCAGCAAGCGCCGCGGTTGGGTGGACAAGGCCCGTCGGCTGGCGGCTGAGCTCGAGGGCCAGCCTAAGAACAAAGCGAGGCCTGAAGCGAGCCCCAAGGCGAGCCCCAAAGCTCACCCCAAGACCAAGGCTCTGGCTGGGGCCGCTCCAGCCAAGACAGAAAAGGAAGTGGAGGCGAACACCCCTGAACGTGCGGCGGCGGTGCAGCATAAACGTCGGGGCGATGCGCTCGTCAAAGGACGTCATTACGGCCAGGCCGTTGATGCCTACCGCAAGGCCATTGGCGCGGATTTTAGCTACACCCTCGCCTACAATGAGCTGGGTCATGCGCTCTTCGCCTTGGGCCGTCACGCCGAGGCAGTGAAGGTCTTCCGTATCGCGCTCCGTGACAACCCAGAGTACCAGCTCGGCTGGTATAACCTTGGTTACGCTCTGCGCCGTGCCGGCCGGCTCCGTGAAGCTGCCGCCGCGTACAAGAGGTTCGCCAAGCTGCGTCCGCGCGACCCAGATCCCCATTATGGTCTGGGTTTGACCCATCGTGCTATGGGCGCCAAGGCCCTCGCCGTTCGCTCTTTTTCTCGCTACGTGACCCTCGAGACTCGTGACACTCATCAGAAGTGGGTCGCCCGCGCGAAGGAGACGATCATCGCTCTTGGAGGGTCGCAGCCCGCGGTGAGTGCCAAGGCTAGCAGGGCCAGCACCCACGTGCCCAAGGCCGCGCCAAAGAGGTTGAGTTCGACGGAAGTGCGTCGTCTTGCGCGCCTGGAAAAGAAGCGCAAGCAGCAAGATGCACGCCTCGTGAAGCAGCGACAGCGCAGAGCCGCCGCGGAGGAGCGCAAGCAAGCGCGTCTCGCGAAGCAGCGACAGCGCAAAGCCGCTGCTGAGGAGCGCAAGCAAGCGCGTCTCGCGAAGCAGCGACAGCGCAAAGCCGCTGCTGAGGAGCGCAAACAAGCACGGTTGGAACGCAAACGGTTACAACAAGAGTCTCGCCCCGTGTACGTCGCTCAGGCGGCGTTGGTGGTGGCCCCTGCACGGGTGAGCGGGCCAAGGGTCGCGGCTCCGCCTACGGGCACGAAGGTGGCCGCAGACCGGCCAGCAAGCATTCCACCGCCTCCACGTCCCATGTCCAAAGGGACAAGCACCGCTGACAAGCTGCGTGTTCAGGGCGACAGTCTCGCTCGTATTGGTAAATATCAGCCGGCGCTGGCGCTTTACCGCAAGGCGCTTGGCCAAGCGCCTTCGCTCACGAAGAGCTACCATGGCATCGCGTATTGTGCGCAGCGCACCGGTGACTACCAGCTGGGAATCAAGAGGTTGCGCTTGGGCCTGCGCGACAACCCCAACTACCACGAGGGTTGGTT
Organism: Deltaproteobacteria bacterium; assembly: GCA_019314525.1. Taxonomy (GTDB): domain Bacteria; phylum Myxococcota_A; class Polyangia; genus JAFCZD01. The sequence continues at coordinate 2,101 of JAFCZD010000138.1, read as the reverse complement.
GCACCTGGCTCGCTTGCGGGACACGGCGGGGGATGGCAGGGGCGCCGTGGGGTCCTATCGCAAATACTTGCGGGCCAAGCCCGCGGATACTGACGCGCGCTTCGAGTTGGCGCGCGTCTTACGGCATGCCGGCCTGAAGAACCAATCCATCGCAGAGTATCGCGGCTATTTGCAGCGGGAGAGGCGTTCGGCGCGGGCATCACGGCGCGCGGCGGCGTTTGCTGAGTTGAAGCAAATGGGAGCAGGCGTGGCTTTGGCTGTGGCGCCGAGCCCTCGAGCTGTCCACCCGTCTCTTTCAGCCCCCATGAGCGCGGCCGCAAAGCGGCGGCTGGCTCGTGAGCGTCGCGCAGAGGATCGTCGTCTGGCGCAGCTCATGCGCAAACGCAAACGCGAAGCAGCGAGGCAAGCCCGACTCCTGGCCCGCAAGAAAGTGGCGGAGAAGCGCAAGCAAGCGCGCCTCGAGAGAAAGCATCAGCGCAGAGCTGCCGCCGACAAGCGCAAGCAGGCGCGCCTCGACAAGCAGCGTCAGCGCAGAGACGCAGCCGACAAGCGCAAGCAGGCGCGCTTGGAACGCAAGCGGCCCGCAGCAACAGGGAGAGCAACATCGGTAGGGAGAGCAACATCGGCCTTGGTGAGAGCGAGCGTCACCGCGCCACCCAAGGGCACGACCCCAGCCGCCGATCGACCAGCGAGCATTCCGCCACCACGGCATCCAACCTCCAAGGGCAGCTCTGCGGCAGACAAATTGCGTGTCCAGGGGGACAGCCTTGCCCGCATCGGCAAGTGTAAGCCAGCGCTGGTGCTCTACCATCAGGCCCTCGCCCAGGATCTCTTCCTCACCAAGAGCTACCATGGCCTCGCCTATTGCGCGCAACACACCGCACAGTACCAGCAGGGGATCAAAGCGCTGCGCCTGGCTCTGCGCGACAACCCTGACTACCAGGAGGGCTGGTTGCACCTGGCTCGCCTGCGAGACACAGCGGGGGACAGCAGCGGCGCCGTGGGCTCGTATCGCAAATATCTGCGCGCCAACCCACAGGACGCGGATGCGCGCTTCGAGTTGGCGCGCGTCTTGCGGCATGTTGGGTTGAAGACGCAAGCGGTGGCGGAGTATCACCGCTACTTGCAGCAAGAGAAGCGCTCGAAGCGGGCATCTCGTCGTGCAGCAGCCTTCGCTGAGCTCAAGCAGCTGGGTGTGGCCGTGGCTATGACGTCGGCTCCGCTGGTGGCTACAAAGTCTCAAGATGTGAAGCCCATGAGCGCGGCCGAGAAGCGGCGGCTGGCTCGTGAGCGCCGCGCTGAAGATCGCCGCTTGGCGCAAAGCGCACGCAAACGCAAACGCGAAGAGGCCCGGCAAGCTCGCCTCGCGGCCCGTAGGGAGGCTTCCGAGAAGAAACGTCAGGCGCGAGAGACGCGCCTCGTAGCCCGCAAAGCGGCCATCAAGAAACGCCGCCAGCTGCGCTTGGTGAAGCTGCAGCAACGCAAGGAGGCCGCAGAGGCGCGCCGGCGAGCGCGGCTGGAACGCTTGCAGGGCATCAAAAACAAACGTGAGCGCCGACGCCGTGAGAAGCTGGAGCGTCGGCGGGCGGCACGTGAACGAGGGCGCGAAGATCGCATGTTGGCGCGTGTGAGCCGTCAACGGCCCCGCAAGGCGGGCCCGCCCTCCAAGACCGAGGCGTTGCTCCAGGGCATGACGAAAGATCTCGACAGAGTGGCAGCGGCTCCACCAAGGGTGGGCAGCGCCCTGCGGCCTGCATCAGACGCAGCCCAAGGGCTGGTGGATGTCGCCGATGCGCAGTTCGGCAAGCAGCGCTACGTGGTCGCTCTGGGCGTTTACCGTCACGCCGCGCGCCTCGACCCGGCGTCCACAGAGCCGCTCTACAAGGCAGGAGTTTGTGCCGTCGCGTTGCGGCAGATGCACCTCGCGGCTCAGCTCTTCGCGCGGGTGCTTCAGGTTGACCCCGCCAGCCAGCTCGCACGCACCAACCTGCAGATGGCGCGCGCTGCTTCAAGCGGGAGCAAGCCCTCTGAAAGCTTTCGCCGCGAGGCGGCCCAGAGCGCTCGACGGGCCATCGACGCGGGACACTATGCGCAGGGTGAG
>JAFCZD010000565.1 GCA_019314525.1 Deltaproteobacteria bacterium | reverse complement strand
GGCGCAGATTGCCAAGTTGGCCATGGAGCGGCATCGAGAGGCCAGGCACTTGCAATCCGACCTCACCCAAGAGGCTATGCACTGGTACGAGTTGGCGCTCAGTAGCTGGTCAGCGCCGGCGCGTATGAGCAACCTCCGCTACTACTATGCTGACCTGCTTTACGAAGAGGGCGGCTGCGGTCGCGCGGCAGCGACCTATGCGCGGGTGGCCCATGACCTATCTGGGCGCTTTCAGAAAGCTGCGGGGGAAGAGCTTAACTTCTGTGTCGCACAGATGACGCTTGATGGGCTTTAACGCCGCTCACCATTCTGCGTGGGCATAATTGGCTCGGATTATCTTGTCGCGCGTGAGCAGCGTATCTTCACCCACACTTGCCTGGGCGGTGATCAGTCGATCAAAGGGATCACGGGTCCATTTGATCTCGCGAGCGGCCGCCACCACCGCAGAGAAGGCGTGATCGCAAAGGCGCAGGTCAAGAGCGCTGCGCAGGTGAGAGAGCACGTGTGGTGCTCCAGCTTGGATGCGGCCCACCTCGTAGAGGTATTCGATTTCTAGTTCCACCATCGGTGAGAGCAAGAGATGCTGGGCGTTGTTGATGGTCTCACGCACATGGTCGGAGAGTTGCCCATGGGAACCGGCGAGCCAGAGCACGACGTTGGTGTCGAGATAGATCACGGCTTCCACTCGCTTGACCAGTCAACGTGCTCCAACGTCGCAGGATCCCCCACGATCAGTTCATCCATGACGCGCAGTCTTTCCATCACGGACGTACGGGTTATAGGTGTGATGCGCAGCAGGCGCCCCTTGCGCTCCACCTCGATGGGCTCGCCTGTTTCGAGGATGCGATCAAGAACTTTGTAGATATCCTTACGTAAATCCGTTGCGCTGTAGGCCATTAGGGCACCTCCACTCAAATCTAATTATGGCGTGGTACGCACGTACGTCAATGCCGATACGTACGTACGTGTATTGCCAATCCAACCCTACCGAGAGTGTCATCCATGGTCTAGGATGCCGCGGATTTGGAGGTTCTATGCAATTTGTGTTTGTTCGACATGGTCAATATGACGGCAAGGGTTTGTCACGGGCCGAGCGCAAGCTGGCCCCGCTGAACGATAAAGGTCGCACGGCCGCGCAGGCCGCTGGCGAGTACATGAAGCAGGAGAACATCACCCCCGACTTCGTCATCACCACAGACGCTGAGAGGACGAAGGAGACAGCGCGCATTATCCTCGACGCCCTTGAGGTCACAGACGTCGAGCCCCAGGCCAAGGTGGGCGGCTTTCGCAAGGGCAAGGCGACGATCGAGCGCAAGCTGGGTGAGTGGCTGGGCGAGACTGAGCCCGCTGTGGTGATGTTCGTCGGACATCTGCCAAGCCAACAGTATTGCGTGAGCGATCTTCCTGGGTCACCCAATGTCCCCAATGAAAACCGCTCCTGCGTGTTGCTCTACGAGCGCACCTCAGCTGGCTGGTCTTTGCTCAAAGAGCATCCGGGCGTGTCGTGAGCGGATCCGTTACTCGCGAGCAGGTGGAAGCACACCTGCAATACGTCCAGGACCTCGACCTCCCTCATGAGCTCTTCACGTTGCTCGCCGACGCACGGCGCATTGACGCTTATGAGGCGGCCATCGCTCGCGCCCTCGCACCGAGACCTAACGCGCGGGTGGTCTGTTGTGGTCCTGGCGCGCTGCTCTGGTCCATGATGGCGGCTAGCGCGGGTGCCACGGTGGTGGTCGCTGAAAGCGGCGTCTACTTCGCCCCGCTCATTCGCGACGTGGTGGCGGATAATGGCCTCTCGGCGCAGGTCACGGTGATCCAGGGCTGCTTATACGATCTTCCCGAGACGTGGCGCCATGGCGCGGAGGTTGTGATCCTCGAGAGCCTCGACAGCGCGCTCTTCGGCCATGGCCTGCTCGCCAACGCCCGCTGGGCGCGCAAGGAGCTGCTCGCCCCAGGGGGCGCGTTGATTCCAGCTAGAGCGCGGCTCACCACGGCTCCTGGTGAGCTGCTGCTTGGGCCGCAATGCGGGTTTGATCTGCGCCCGGTGGATGACTATCGCGGCGTCGCGCCCAACGAGGCGGTGGCTCTAGTCACCGAAGGGTGGCGCCAGCTCGCTACACCCTGCGAGAGCGCGTCGGTGGATTTCGCCATGGGTGTGGAGACGGTGGCAGAGTCCATCACGTTTCGCCTCGAAGAGACGGGCACCCTCAATACATTGGCCACCTGGTATTCCCTCGATCTCGACGGTGTGTCGCAGCTCGACCGTGTGTCGCAGCTCGACAACTCCCCAGCGGCAGATGACCCGCGCCGAGAGCAAGGGGTGTCGTTCTTCGATGAGCCTGTGGACCTGGAGGTTGGTCAAGAGATCTCGTTTTCTACGACCCTCAGCGGGGCGACGGGGCTCTCCTTCGTGGCCCTCGGGCGTGGCCACGTGCGGACCTATGGCCGCGTGCGTCCAACCCTGCCCACGTGGCATTTTCCCATGCTCGCCGACCCCACGCGTAACGAAGCCTTCGTTGGCGCCATCGAGCGGGCTTTGACCAAGCATCCCCACGGGCAGGTGTTGGATATCGGTGCGGGCAGCGGGCTGCTGACGTTGGCTGCGGCGCGGGCGGGGGCCAAGCACGTGACGGCCTGTGAGATGGTGCCGCATGTCGCCGATCTGGCGCGCACATGTGTCGCTCGCAATGGCGCCGAAGCGAGGGTGGATATCGTGGCGGATGCTTCCTTCGATCTCTCTGTGCCCGAGGATATGCCGCAAAAAGCGTCGTTGCTGGTTTCGGAGACGGTGGACCACGCCCTGCTCGGTGAGAGCTTTCTCATCGCTCTGGCCCACGCACGTGAGGAGCTTCTGACGGCGGACGCGCAGGTCATCCCCGCTGCAGCGACGCTCTGTATGACGCCGGTGGATTTGCACACAGGTCGTGTGGGGGGCTTCGATCTACGCACCGTCGACCAGCTGCGCTTCGGCCACTATCTGGGGCTGCGCATTGTTGACGGGGCTCATATTCTGCTGGCGAAGCCTCACCCGATCTATCACTTCGATTTCCAGTCCGGCGAGGCTGAGGCCGCGCAGACCTGTTTCGAGGTGCCCATCACACAGGCAGGTGTTTGCAGTGGCGTCGCGCTCTCTTTCGAGATGCAGGTGGATGCCGAGACGGCGCTCTCCACCGCCCCCGGGTCAGAGGTCACGGCGTGGGACCAGGGCATGATCTTTTTCGACCAAAACATCGACGTCAGCCCAGGCGAGACGCTGCCCATCTGGTGCAACCACGACCTCGAGGGCGTCGTGGTGTATCCCGATCCCGACTTTCTTCGTGAGCATACGCATCGGATTTGGCCCCGGCGGCAGGCTATCTGGGCCATGGGCCTGCGCGCAGAGGCCGCCAACCGCACGGTCAACACCGAGGCCCTCGCGCGCGTGATGCACGCCGCGTCGGCTACGCAGCTTCTGGACATTTGGCAGGCGCTGATGGTGGACGACCCCGAGCTTTGCTGGCTGCGGCGTGACCTGCTCGCTGAGCTCTATGCGCAGCTAGGGTATGAACTCTGACCTGGGGACTTACCGGTCCCGTCATTCCCGCGAACCCGAAGCCCCCCAGCTCAAAGCCCCAAGCGTAAGCCGAGGGCGAACGTGGGATGTTTATCAGCTGAAGGGTACCAATCGCTTTGCAGCACCAGCCCTGTGCTCATGAAATCGTCGATGGCCCAGCTTGTGACGATCTCGGCGCGCGCACCCACATGGGAGGGGTCGATGCGATAGATGACGCCAGCGTGAAGGCTCACCATGGGCAGTCCGCCGATGACGGGCAGTGGAAGAGCCACTCCCAACGTGCT
>JAFCZD010000564.1 GCA_019314525.1 Deltaproteobacteria bacterium | reverse complement strand
AACCTCCCTCGAGGCCTTCGCCCAACGCCTCGCACGCTTCCTCGGAGGCGAGCCATCGAGCGCTACAGCGCTGCAGCACACATCGGACCCAGATCTCGCGTTAGCGCTGCCTCGAGTGATGTTCTTTGCGCTCGCCGCGCCAGGTTTGCCTCCGCTGCTCCACCTGCTCCCTCGAATCATCATCATCATGGGCTGGCTTGCTGCACAGCGCCGACAAAGCGGGCCCCTTGAACCGAGTGCACGATCTGCGCTCACCCTCTGCAGCGAAAACCTCGATCTCGCGCTCTGGTTGGCCCACCTCGACGGCATCCCGAAGTTTCACGACGAGCCAGACTCGCTCCCCCTACCCCTGAGCATTGTAGGAGACATCAAGCGCTTGCTGAGCTTCATCTACCAGCAGAATGAGAGCGACGGGTTGACCCTCGAGGCCATCTGCGAACGGGTGGGCCTCGACGATCGCCTCACCCGCATCACCACCCTCGCCGCGCTGCCATCCTCCCTTTGGCGCGCGCTACGCTTCACTGCTCCCCAAGGTGCAAAGGGGTAGTGTGCAAAGCTGTGGGGGACACTCCTCGGCTTGGGGAGATTCCCCCCGCTTCTCCGATTTTTTATTGAACAATTTCAATGGGGAATTTCCAGCTCAGCCTGGATCGTTAGTTGCACGCTCTTCTGGTATCACGTTTATCCATTGCCGGAAGGGCTGAGCACCCATGAAGTACCTCTATGGCGACGCCACCACTTTTCCTCGGGAGGACAACTTCCTCATAACACTCCAGGCGGTGATCCGCGCCACCGTGGCATTGATCCGCGCAGCTCGCGCACGCTCCGAGCAACTCCAGCAAGCGAGCACCCTGGAGGCCGAGGCAGCGCAAGATCAACGTGCCCTGGAGCAAATCTCCAAAGACGCCCAGCAGGCCCTCGAAGACCATGCTCATGGCGTCTCGTCGCGGGTTCTCGCGGCACGAAGTCGCGCCTTGGAGGCTCTCCAACAGAGCCTCAGGCAAGAGCTGGCGAGGATCGAACACGAACTGCGCGCTGCGCTCAACAACAACGAGGTGCTGACGCGCCGACGGCAACAGGCGCTGCTGCCAGCCATGGAGCAGCTGCTCCTCGACAGAGACCTCCCTGACACCATCTGGGGCTGCACGTGGGAGGCAGGTTTGCAACGACAGATGGCGCCCGGCGCCCACGCCATCGCTTTGCATCCAGGCGGCCTGGAGGCGAGCTTTCGCGTTGAGATCGATCCCCAAGGTCCATGGTCCGCCGCCCGGCGTGTGCGGGACGTGGTGGGCGAGGTCACCATCGCCATGCCAGCCCGCACAGGGATTTTGCGCCGACGCGATGGGTTAATCCGGCACAAGCTAGGCGCGCTTTTCATCGCGGCCGTCGACACCGGGCCCAAACGCAAGACGCTGCTCCTCAAGAGCAAACTCCTCGAAGATGCCCCCGGCTACCTGTTGAGCCAGATGGAAAATGGAAACCTGGACATCAATGGGGTGAACAACCCTCGGGCTCTTGGGCTCTCGGTGGCCCCTGAGCAACAACCTGAGCTTTTCACTCTCTTGCACCAGCTCGCCCACGATGTGGGTGACCTCGTGAACCAGCGCCAAGAGGTGACGGGGATCCGCTTTGACAACCAAAACCTGGCAGATCTCTCAGCTCCCGACGAGCTAGCGATGATGTTGCTCGACGCCGTCAGCCCCCTCACCCGCGAGATCGTGCGGCGCAGCCCAAGCCGTGGTGAGATTTGCTTGAAGAAAGATCTTGGCGGCCGTCGCCGCGAAGAGCTCTATTTGCCCGTCGACGAGTTGCGCACGCTGATCGATGAGCTACCAACCTCGGCTCATGGGCCTTTCCGCGCCCTGGGGATCTTCGATGAAGGCGAACCAACGCAAAAGACTGAGCCTAATATCTTCAACGACACAACGAAGCCTAGGGAAAGCGAGCGAGTGATCGTCGACCTCGCTGAATCGGCCTGAGGGCTCACGGCTCACGGCTCACGGCTCCCAACTCACGGCTCCCAGCTCACGGCAGCTCCCAGGCCAAGCGCAGCTCCACGAGGTGGCGCGAGTAGTTGCGGTCCCACCCGCTCTCACGATCATCGAGAGAAGAGAGATTTTCCAGCAGCTCAAAGCCGAGACCTAAGCTGAACCCTGCCCCAAGGCGACGCTCGAGGAGCGCCTCACCTGAGATACGAATATCATCTCGTGCAGTGTAATCGGTGATTTCACCCGTGGTGAGCTGTGTGAGCCGATCGCCAAGATCAAAGCTACGCCACTGCAACGACACCGAGGTGATGAGCTTCAACTTCCAGGGCAGCGAAACTCGAAACCAAAGAGCGGGCCCATGGCTCCAGAAGGAGTAATCGACCTCAAGCAAATAGGGGACCCACACATCGCGGACCGCCGCTGACCCCACGGGCTCACGCGGCGACTTGGTGCCGGTCTCTGCGTTCACCACATACTCCGCTCTCAGCGCCGGAGAGAGGGAGCGAGAAAGCTCATAGCCAAGCTCCACGCGCGCGCCGCCAAGCACGAGCCGCAGGCCCATGAAGCCTCCAAGCTCGAAGTCTTCGAGGTAGGCGTAGTCTTCCAAACGCACGTCGCGCGTCGCCAGCCGAGCCTGGGCCAAAAAACCAAGCCACGGGGCCGCAGCGATGCCAGCGGAGAGGGTGCTGCGATGACGCAAAGAGAGCAGCTCATAGCCATAGAAAAATGTTTCCAGGTGATAAGCTGCCTCCACCTCCAAGCGGCGATCACGGTAGCCCAACGTGAAGCCACCGACGACCTCATCTTGCTCTTCGCCACCGGCGGTGCGCACGTAGGAGCGATGAAAGAGCCGCGCCTGCGGCCTGACAAAGAAGCCGCCGTTGAGCGTGTGTTCGTAGGCAGCGTTAATCCCGGCACGCAAAGACCAGGCCGCCGATTTCCAGCTCCCACCCACTTCATCGAGGAATGAGGGGTTGGTGTCAACGCCTCCGCCGATTTCCAGCCCCAAACGCAACCCCGATGCTCGCGCTTTGGGTCCTGCCTGGCGTCGCTTGAGCTTGCGAGCGGCCACCTTCGCCACCTTCGCCACCTCGTCATCACCTCGCGCCAAACGCAAGAGCGTGCGCCGAGCGCGACGACGCTCCCCCAGCTTGGCGCGGGTCATGGTGAGCATATACCGTGACCAGCGATCACCAGGATCCACGCGCAGCGCAGCCTGGAGGTGACGCTTGGCCTTTCTGTAGCGACCACGCTCGAAGTCGATATATCCACGGAAATAATGGGAGGTGGCGCTGAGCCCTTGCAGAGTCTCGACCTCCCGCAACATGACCAACGCTGTGACGAAGTCGCGCCCTGCCACTGCCGCCTTCATGCGCCCCATGGCCGCGGCCAACACCACGCGCCGCGCCTGCTCACGCTTGCGCGCCTCCTTGCGCTCGCGCAGCTCCTCGCGCTGGCGCGCCTGCGCCGTCAGCTCCTGCTCCACTCGCGCGAGCAACGCATAGGCTGTTTTCTGCAGTGTGGCGTACTTTCTCTGGGATCGTCGACGTGCACGCCGGGAACGTTCGCGCGGGGGCACGAGCTGGATTGCGTGTCGCAGCACCCTCTGCGCGGCGTCCCATTGAGCGCGCTCCATCGCCAACATTGCGCGCAAAAGAAAATAGGCCAGCTCTGGCCGCTTCCTTTCAAGCAGCTGGTCCATGGGCATAGGCCCGCAGAAAGAGCGCGCGCCGGCCTCTTCGAGCCCGGCGCCCCAGACGTTGAAGGAGGGCGATCACATGCCGGTGGTGCTGCTTCGCGAACGACCTCTCGGCCCGGCGCATGATGCGCGCCACTGCACGCTTGCTGCGCGCACCGCGCTTCTTATGCACACCATGGCGCCGCGCCTCCGCCTGGGGGCAAACCAGGCAGAGCACGAGGGCCAACATGAGCAACATAACGCCCAAAGAGTTTGGCGAACGGTATGGCCCTGAGGTGAAAGAACGCATCAGCGCCTAAGACTACCACGTGCGCTCCCATGAAGGATAAGAAGGCCAACGATCTTGAGCCGGTCATTCCGACCTAACGATGCCCTTTGCCTGCGCCCCCGCCGCCTTTGGCCCCTGGGGAGGACGAGCGCAACATACTACCGCTGGCGCCGCCGCTCTTCTTTGCGGCCCCCGCCCCGCTATGCGCGCCTGAAGCACCACCCGTGGCGCTGCCAGCGGTCTTGCCACTCTGGCCACTGTGGCCCTGGCCACGCAGCGACTCTGGCGAAGCATGGGGTCGTTCGGCGTTGCCACCCGCGCCCTTGGAAGCTCGCGCCTTGGCGTCGCTGCCCATTTTC
>JAFCZD010000137.1 GCA_019314525.1 Deltaproteobacteria bacterium | reverse complement strand
GTCGTCTTGGCGCGCCAGCAGCACGAGGGGGCGTCGTTTTTGTGCCGCTGCGGCATCAGTCTCTTGCGGTAGTGGATGGGGTTCAAGGTGAGGAGATCGCGCGGATTCGGTCCAAAGAGGAGGTCATCCTTTGGGTGCGGGCTACGGTGGATGGAATTTACTACGGCGGTCGTTCGGGGGTCTATCGTCTGGATGAAAAGTCCGTCTCCGGCAAGCGAGCCGAGTCGACTTTCGTCGCCGCGGCCCTGCCAGAGTCTGTGCGCCCAGCCTACTGGTGGGATGGCTACAATGCTGCCCTCGCTGGCTACACCGCTTATGATCGTAACCGGCTACTCTGGGATCTCGAGGGGGAGACATCACCAACATTTACTGGTGACACGATCGTCGTGCACAACTACCGTTTTTTCTTTGGCTTCTCTGGAAAGATCGCGCGGCGGGGTCGTGAGGAGGCCACAACAACGGACCCACGTGGCAAGGAAGCAGCCACCAAAGCAGCCCAGGCTGGAGGGGTGGTTGCGGGGGCCCCCTCCCATAGACCCCAGATGCGTCCCGGCGCAGGTGGCAAGTTGCGCACCGACAACATGGAACTGACGGATGAAGGGGTTGAACAGGGTGCCGCCCGGCTGAAGTGGGCTTATAGTTTCCCTCGAGAGGATGTGGTGGCCTCGGCCCACACCGGTCGCGCCCTAGTGATGATCAGCGTCACTGGTGATGTGCAGGTGTTGGATCTGGAGACAGGGCGTCCCTATTGGCGCCAGAAGCTTGGTGTGCGCGTCCGTGGTGCGAGCTTTGATTCTGGTGGTTTTGTGCCCGCGGGGAAGCCCAAGGGAAAGGCTGACCTTGAGGGTGCGTTGACAGAGATGATTTGGGATCCAGATCGTCGCTTTGGGGATGTTAAGCTCTTTGGCATTCAACAGTTGGCCCGACTTTCTGGGCGTCGGGTGGCAGAGGCGCTGCTTCAAATTGTTACGCGGCCAGGCATTGCCCCAAAGGTCTATGAGCGGGCGGGAAATATGATCGTTTCGCGTCATGACAAGAAGGCGATCCCTCTCTATTTGAAGGTGCTGAAGAATCGCTACAGCTTCATCGACGGGACTCGCTCTAAGGCTGTAGACGTGATGGCGCGGGCCTTGGGAGACCTCAAAGCGGTTGATGCTGTTCGCCCACTGCTCTTCCACCTTGCAGATCACGAGACGCCCATCAAGGCGTTGGCTTCCATTGCTCGAGCGCTGATTCGCATTGGTGATAAATCTGCGTTAGAGCCCCTGCGTGATTTTCTGCTAACCTATCGCTGCGAGCCTGAGTTCGAAAAGGCGCCGGAGGCGTTGAACACGGTGGTGGATGGGTTGCTCGCGCTTGGTACCGAAGAAGAGCGCCAACTCTTGAGTTTCGTTGGCAACGACAGCCACACACTCAAGTCTTTGCGCACACATATTGCTGCCGCCATGCGCAAGCGGGCCGGTGGTAAGTCGGCGGCCGCAGAGGCTTCTGCGAAGGCCAAGACAGCGACTCGATAGCTTCAGCTAGTAGTGGAGCGGGGAGACAAAAGTGATGAGTAGAACCAGGACCGTCCTGATGGCGCCAGTGGTGCTGTGTATGGGCGCGGTTCTGTCCATGACAGGTTGCCCGAGCAAAAAGTGCGTGGACAAATCCAAGCCTGCGTTGGCGGAGTGTCAGAAGCGAACCGACGCGTTACAGCGGCAGGTCAACGACCTGAAGGTTACTCTTGCTCAGGCGCTTCAAAACCCTGGTACTATCAAGGTTGATCCGGCGCTCTTGGAGTTGGACGGGCCAGGCAAGAAGCGTCGTGTGGTGCTCAAAGAGGGGACCCTGAAGCAGGAGGAAGTGATCAAGGTGATACGCTTGGGCAAATCGGGCTTGCAGGCTTGTTACAACCGCGCCCTAAAGCGGAACTCGGCGTTGCACCACTCCAAGTTGACGTTGACCCTTGATTTCAAGGTTAGGGCATCAGGGGACCCGGCCACGATCAGCTTGCGCCCCAACAGCGACGCAAAGATGATCGATTGCATGAAGAAGGCCATCAAACGCTGGCGCTTCCCCCATTTTCGAGGACAACCCGTGGGCGTTGTCAGCCCTGTGACGTTGCGTCCCAGGGGCTAAAAGTGGCAGCGCCGTCAGATGAAGCACGCATCAGTGTGCTGCAGCGGCAGTTAGTCCGATCTCCCCACGACCCCCATCTTCAGGCGAAACTTGCGTGTGAGTTGCAGGCGCAGCAGTACTACCCTGAGGCTGTGAGTGCCTATCTCAACGCTGCGCGTGGGTTTGAGCGGATAGACGCTCTCAGCCCTGCGGTGGCGGCTTTGGGGGCAGTGCTGGTCATGGAACCCCATCATCAATACGCACAGAAGGAGTTCGCTCGCGTGAGCGCGTTGTCGGCCTTCGCAGGGGCAGATGATGCGGGGGAGGGGCCTGTAACAAACACCCTCACCGCTGAGGTCTCTTGGGGGCAGGGCATGATGCCTTTGGCCACGGCAGACCTCCAAGAAGTCGAAGATGACGGTTTTGCCGATGAGCCGACACATGCCGTGCGCTTGGCTGGGAGCACGCCGATCACAGTCTTGAGCACGGCAGATCTCTCCTTCGTCGAGGTGCTCGAGAGCGACGACGATGACGCGGTGAACAAGCGCTTGGGCAACCCCGATGATTTCTGCCTGCTGGTGGAGGATGACGCTGAATCGTGGGAGGGTACAGCTCCAGAACTCACGTCTTCGGCGAAGATTGAGTCGTTGCCCTGCTTTGCCAGTCCTTCATTGCCCTTGAGGTTGCTCGAGCGAGCAGAGGTCGAAGGGGTCAGTCCCGGACAGCGGGTGTTTTCCACCGGAGATCCGGCAGCAGACCTCTTTCAAGTCATCGACGGGAAGGTCGAGCTTTGCTGGCCTTCACCAACGGGCTCTGAACCTTTCGCCATCATCGAGCCAGGGACCTTCTTTGGCGAGCTAGGGCTGCTCACCAGTGGGCAATGTGCTCTCGATGCTCAGGTGAAGGTTGCTGGTGAGTTGGCTCGCGTTGACCAGGCCCAGGTGCGCGCCCAAGCTCAACGAGATTCCACCTTCGATCGGACGTTGCGCAAGGTTTATCGCGATCGCTTGATGACGCTCTGCAGGAGGTCCTCGCCCCTGCTTCGCGCGCTCTCCGACGCTGACGTGCGGCAACTCTTCACCGTGGGTCGCCCCCTGGTGGTTGCTCGGGGAGGAGTGATCGTCGAGGGTGGGGTTCGTCCCAAAGGAATTTTGTTGGTGCTCTTGGGGCAGGTGGCGGCCCTCACGGCAGGCGGGCAGCGTGAACAGTTGATTGGGGTGGGGCAGTGTGCTTGCCAGCGAGCGCTCTTTCAAGGCGATCACTGCTCTCATGCGCTAAGAGCTGAAGGCTTCGTGCAGCTCCTGGTGGTCCCTGGTTCGTGGTTAGTCAACGCCCCAGAGGCGAAGATTGTGCGCTACGCGTTGCAGCAGCAGCCAGACGCGGCAGGTTGAGTTAACCCCGCCTTCAACGAGCGGCGAGCTGGTGGACCAACTTCGGGTCCACAACCGTCTCTATCTCATCGTCCAAGGGTTTGATGACGCGTCCGTTGATGGGCACAGGATCGTCGTCTCCTTCGGTCAATACCGGGTTGGGGCCGTTGATGGGCACAGGATCGTCGTCTCCCTCGGTCAATACCGGGTTGGGGCCGTTGATGGGCACAGGATCGTCGTCTCCCTCCATGGACAATGGGTTGGGCCCCTTGATGGGCACCGGATCGTCGTCTCCCTCAAAGCGATTACCGCTGGTGCTATTCCAGCTCACGGTGCGGAGGTCGGCGTTATTCATCGCCCTGGGTGTGGCGTTGGCCGCTTTGCCTTCGATGTCAACGCCCAGGGGCGCTTTGGACCCATACGTTGCGCTCCCCCATTCGGGGTCGCTCTCCCATTCGGGGTCACCGCCACAAGCCGCGAGGAGCACAGCAGAGAGGGTGAGCACCCTCCACGGTGAGCAGAGAAGATTACACATCTTGGTCTCTCTTTCCCTCGGCCTCTTTGCTTGGCAGGCCATGTTCCTTGATGAGTTGTGATAGTCGTGGACGCTTCATGCCGAGCAGCTCCGCGGCGTGCGTGATGTTTCCACCGGCATCTGAGAGCGCCGAGCTAATGCATAGGCCCTCGATGCGCTTCTTGTATTCGCGCAGGCTGCTGCCGGTGTGGCGCAACTCTTGGTAGGCAGAGTTCGCATCCCCGCCCTCGTCACTGATGGCTGGTGAGGAGGACGCGGGGCAGAACTCGGAGAAGTCGCTGAAGTCTTCAGCCCGCAGCTCTTCTCCCTCGGCGAAGAGTGTTACAGAGCGCAAGACGTTGTCCAATTCGCGCACATTGCCAGGCCAGCGGTGACGGGTGAGCAGCGTGGTCGCGCTCTCGGAGAGCACCATGAGAGGCGTGTTTCTCTCGGAGGCCACTTGAGCTAAAAGGCGCCCTGCTATGCGTGGGAGGTCGCTCTTGCGCTCGCGGAGCGGCGGGAGAGTAAGCTCGACGCCACGGAGCCGGTAGTAGAGGTCCTCACGAAAATCGCCACAAGCCACCATCTGTTCGAGGTTTCGATGGGTCGCGAAGATCAACCGCACATTCACGTTGATGGCGTGGGTGCCACCCACGCGTTCAAAGCTTCGCTCCTGTAAGACCCGCAGCAGCGCGACCTGCGTTCTGGGGGAGATGTCTCCGATCTCGTCAAGGAAGAGCGTTCCGCCATCGGCCAGCTCGAAGCGCCCTAGACGACGTTGGAGCGCCCCCGTAAAAGCACCACGCTCGTGACCGAAGAGTTCACTGATGAGCAGGCTCTCCACCAAGGCTCCACAGTTGATCTTGATCAAGGGCTTGTCAGCACGGGGGCTCGCCTCGTGCAGCGCATTGGCTACGAGCTCCTTGCCTGTGCCGCTCTCGCCGCGAATGAGCACCGGGCTGTCAGTGGGGGCCACCTTGGCGATTTGGCGCAGCACTTGGCGCATGCGTGGGTGCTGGCCGATGATCCCCTGGGGCTGGTCCTCTGAGACATCGATCACGGGCGATAACTCGGCGGTTTCTCGTCCTGGTTCGATTGCGTTGACGCGCTGCCTGAGGGGCTCCTCAGCGAGGTGTGCATGAAACTCAGCGGGGGTGAGCTGGTGAAGCTGTGCATCAGTGCGGTGCGCTTGGCGTGCCCATCGCTGTGCTCGTCGGAGTTTTCCGCTGGATCGGGCGAGGAGCGCTAGCTGCGCTTGGCAACGCCAGGTGAGGCGTAGGTCCTCGAGCGCTCGCGCCATCTCGAGAGTTTCGCTCCAGAGGGTCACGGCTTCATCGTCTCGGGCCTCTGCTAACGCCAGCTGGGCGTAGAGTTCCTTCTCGCGCAACCGCTGCCTTGGCGAGACGCCGGACAAAGAGGGCCTAGCTAGGGCGCCCGCTCCAAGGAGCGTGTGAGCTTCTTCCAGGGCGCCTTTGCGGAGATAGAGGCGCACGAGGGCAAGCTCTGCGCGTCGGGCACGCTCGCTATGGAGTGAACTCTCGGCGAGACGCAAGGCCTCACGGAAGGTCGCCTCAGCAACATCATGGTGATGCTGAGCGGTCGCCAACTCCCCCTCGAGGAGGAGGATGTTCTCTTTGAGGGCGGCCGCCGGAGACTCCCCAGAGAGCCGCCGAGCGAGCTGCGCCATCGCTTGGCCACGCTCAATGTCGTTGAGCGCCAAATAGAGCGTGCCCAGGTCTTGGCTGACCCAGGCCAAAAACGTGTGGTGGCCCACGCGTTTCCAACTGGTGACGGCGCGCTGGTAATAGGCGACAGCCTCTGTGTGTCTGCCACGGCGGTCTGCCAGGACCCCGAGGTGCTGCAGACAGGCGCCCAATAAGCGTTGGTCGCCCGTTAGCGTCGCGAGAGACATGGCCTCATGATATGAGCGCCCCGCCTCCTCATGCTTCCCTTCCGCGGCCTGGAGGGAAGCCATCTGAGTCAAGGCGCGCGCCTCTTCGCCCGTAAGTTCGTTGGAGCGCGCTAGCAATAGGTTGTCCGTGAAGAGCATAGCCGCCTGGTCAGAGTCACCGGCGTCCCAGCACAAACGAGCAAGTGTGGCGCGTAAACGTATGACGGCTGCGACTTCGCTGGGGGCGACGCTTGGGCAGAGCGCGAGGCCCGTCTCTGCCGTATGACGCGCGGCGCGCGAGTCGCCTGCGAGGTAACGGGTCTCGGCCTGTGCCGCGAGGGCACGGACCTGCAGGGTTGCGTCAGCTGTGGTGCCCACGAGCTTGTCGAGGAGCGAGGCGGCAGAGGCGAGATCGCCGCCAGCCAAGCGTAGCTCGGCGAGACGCAGAGAGGCCTCGAAGCTTGGCGTTTTCTCACAGATGAGGGTGGCGATGTCGATGGCGTGATCCAGGTTTCCCGCGCCCTCATGGCAGCGACAGAGCGCGCGCTCCAAGCTGAGGAGTTGGTCATCCTGGGCAAGAGGTAACGCGGCGCTGTAGAGTTCGGCGGCTCGCTCGGGGCAGTGAACGATTTCTAGGCGTCGAGCAGCCTCAACGGCCAAGGCCACCCCTTGGACGTCCTTGGCTGCGAGGAGATGGCGAGCGGCTGCTTCGGCTTCGTCGTCTCCCTGGGTCAACAAATACTTGCCGAGGCGGGCATGCAACGCGCAACGGCGCGCCTCTGATACCGCGTCGTACACGACTTGCTCATCCCCTGTACGCTGGAAGGCGATCAGCAGCTCACCATTGGTGACGGTCTTCTCCAATACACCGCGCTTAGACCAACTTTGGAGGGACGTCTTGAGGGAAGAAGCGGCGCCCTTGCCACTGGGGGAAAACTCGCTCTGTCCACAGAGACATCCCAAAGCCTCCACCGAGAGTGGGCGGGCTGAGAGCGCCAACACCTCCAGGACCTCACGCTCCACGGGGGATGCATCAAGAACCAGGCTCTCGGGGGGAGCCTGGGCGAAGAGCGCTTCGAGGCGGTGCGGGCTGCCGCCCGTGAGCTCCAACGCGCGGGCGGCGATGACCTCGGACCCAAGGTAGGCGCGAACACCGGCCCGATCGAGAGGGGAGAGCTCAAGATGCAGGAGGTTGAGACCAGCGCTCCAGCTGGGGTTGCTCCCCAGGTTCTCTAGCGCATTGCCGGATGCCACCAGGAGGCCACGAAAGCGTCGGATCCCCACTTCAGGGGTGCTGCTCAGGGTTGCGGCAAGGTATTCGATAGCCTGGCGTGTGACGATATCGGCGCCAGCGAGATCGTGCAGGACAACGATGAGAGGCCGTTCGACGGCCACGGCGATGAACAACGCCGCGAGCTGGTCGTAGATCATGGCGCGATGGGGTTGATCCTCCACCACAGTGCCAATGAGCGCATCCCGCAGGTAGAGCGCGCTTTCGGGTAATGAGTTTCCCGCTGGCAACTGGGGCAGCAGCCCATCGATGAGGTCCACCAAGGGCCGATGGGGCGGCAGGCCGGCCCGACAATGAGCCGAGACCACCGTGGCTTGATTTCGTGTGCGCCGCTCAATGGCTCGCAAGAACATCGATTTCCCAATGCCTGGAGGGCCTGTTACAGCCACCATCCCGCCAAGGGAGTCGAGCTGCGCTGTGTTGAGCGCCGAGAGGATGTGGTCGAGATCTTGATCTCGGCCGACACAAGGAGGGGGTTCAGAATAGGCCAGAGAGCTGCGAATCATGCGCGCTCTGTAAGCAAGCTTTGTGCCCTGTTCGATATTTGGAGGTGGCCCTAAGGTGGTGAAATTACGGGACGCAAGTTGCGCGGGGGCCAACAAGAAAGCCTAGACGTTAGTTTTTTAACGGAAGGGAGCCCGAATGCCTGACAGAACTGTCCGACCTCGATGAGGTCGGCGGGAATAATGAACCATTCAGAATCCACCCCAAAAGCTGTGAGGGCGGGTTCGCGACTTACGCCGCGAATATCCATTACTTGCCCAGAGTTGCGCGATCCCAACGATCGACGAGCCCATCACCATCGTCGTCGTAGCCGATACGGTCGAGTTGCCCCCCCTCATAGTATTCCCAATAGTCGATCTTGCCGTCGTAGTTGCTGTCGCGGTCGATCTTGTTGAGCACACCGGTTTCGTAATATTTGAAGACGTCCACCTTGCCGTCGTGGTTGGTGTCCATCTCTTGGCGAAAGATTTTTCCGCCTTGGCGGTGGGTCACGAGATCGATTCGACCGTCAAAGTCGAGGTCCATCTCCTCCATCCGGATGTTGCCCTCGTCGTCATAGTAATACCAGATGTCCTTGCGCCCATCGAAGTTGACGTCGCGCTCCTTGCAGGTGAGCACATCGACTTTGGTGCCACCTTCGAGCTTGGTGCGATAGAGTTTCCAGACGTCTGGTTGCTTGTCCTGGTTGAGATCGAGCTTTAGCACCCGCTTGCCTGTGGCGTTGCAGCGGCTGCGCTCCTCAGCCTTGATCTTGGTGAGAGATTTGAGCGGAGCCTTCTTGACTTGCTTCGTCCCGCCGTTACAGCCCCAGGCGAGGGTTAGCAGGGCGAGGAGCCCCCAGGTCGATCGCATGCTATCCTCCATTGGCGCGGTGCCTTTTCGACACTATCTGAGAGGCGAGCGATAGGCAAGTCGGGGAATGCTGTGGCTGATTGACAGCTCTTGCCCTCGCGCCTACTCTACGCGCACTTTGAAGCAGGCCTCTTTCCACTGGCCCCAGCGGGGCGAATAGAGCTGATGACACCAGCCCACCGGATCCGAAACTTTTCCATTATCGCCCATATCGATCACGGCAAGAGCACTCTGGCCGATCGATTGCTCGACCTGTGCGGGGCGCTCCAGGAGCGTGAGCGCCGGGAGCAGTTCCTCGACAAGATGGAGCTCGAGCGTGAGCGGGGCATCACGATCAAGGCTCAGAGCGTTCGGCTCGAGTACAAGGCTAACGATGGCGAGACCTATCAGCTCAACCTAATCGACACCCCTGGCCACGTGGACTTTCAATATGAAGTGTCCCGTAGTCTTGCAGCATGTGAGGGTGCTCTTTTGGTCGTGGATGCCACTCAGGGGGTGCAGGCGCAGACGGTCGCGAACGTCTACATGGCTATCGATAACGACCTCGAGATCGTGCCTGTCCTCAACAAGATGGACCTAGCTAGCGCTGACACCGAGCGCGTGAAAGAGGAGATCGAGGAGATCATTGGCCTCGATGTGAGCGAAGCGTTGCCTATCAGCGCCAAAGAGGGCAAAGGCGTGGCGGAGGTGCTCGAGGCCATCGTTCAGCGGATCCCCCCCCCTGAGGCCGACCTCGAGGCGCCTCTTTCTGCTCTCATCTTCGACAGCTGGTATGACAACTTTCGCGGCGTGATGATCTTGGTGCGTGTGATGGCAGGCACCCTGCGCGTCCGGGAGATGATCCACCTTTGGTCTTCGGAGGCTGAGTACGAGGTGCAGGAGATAGGCGTCTTCAGCCCCCACTACGAGAAGGTCGACGAGCTGCGGGCAGGTGAGGTCGGCGTCGTGGTGGGCGGCATCAAGGAGATCGGTGAAGCCAAGGTGGGTGATACACTGACCCACGCGCACCGACGTTGTGAAGCACGGCTTGATGGTTTCAAGGAGATCAAGCCTGTGGTCTTCGCCGGGCTCTTTCCTTCCGACTCCAAAGATTATGGAGCCCTGCGTGAGGCATTGGAAAAGCTGAAGCTCAACGATGGCTCGCTCACCTTCGAGCCAGAGACCTCCGAGGCTCTCGGTTTTGGCTTCCGCTGCGGCTTTTTGGGGCTTTTGCACATGGAGATCATGCAGGAGCGACTCGAACGCGAACACGATATCGACCTGGTGGTGACGGCGCCGTCGGTGCGCTATCGCTGTCACACGGCCGACGGGAAGATGTTCGAGATCGAAAACCCCTCCCGGCTCCCCGCCGCTGGCAAGCTCGAGTTCGTCGAGGAGCCCTACATCGACGCCACGATTCACATCCCCGAGGCCTATGTAGGGCAGGTGATGAAGCTCTGTGAGGAGAAACGCGGCATTCAGAAGAGCCTGCAATACCCCTCCAAAGAGCGCGTCGTGGTGAGCTATGAGCTGCCTTTGGCCGAGCTGGTGGCCGACTTTTACGACAAGCTCAAGAGCGCTACCCGCGGCTACGCCTCGTTGGACTACGAGATGAGCGGCTTCCGCCGCAATAAGCTGATCAAGCTGGATATCCTCGTCAATGGGGATCCCCTCGATGCCCTCGCGATGATCTGTCATGAGGATACGTCCTACTATCG
Source organism: Deltaproteobacteria bacterium (assembly GCA_019314525.1). Classification (GTDB taxonomy): domain Bacteria; phylum Myxococcota_A; class Polyangia; genus JAFCZD01. The sequence goes on along the minus strand of JAFCZD010000137.1, from coordinate 2,923 downwards.
GGGCCGAGACCTGTGCCGCAAGCTCAAAGAGTTGATCCCGCGACAGATGATAGAGGTCGCCATCCAGGCGGCTATTGGCACCAAGGTCATCGCGCGCACCACCGTCAAGGCGCTGCGCAAGAACGTGACCGCCAAGTGTTATGGGGGCGACATTTCACGAAAGCGCAAGCTGCTGGAGAAGCAAAAGAAGGGCAAGAAGCGGATGAAGCAATTTGGCTCCGTGGAGATCCCTCAGGAAGCCTTCTTGGCGGTGTTGAAGCTGGATAGCTGAACCGGATGATGAGCAAGCAAGGCAATAGTTTCTCGCGATGGCGCCGCAAGCGACGCGTACTCAAAGATGCACGTGTGCTGGTCAAGGAGGCGCGTCGCACCATGCGTAAGCATGGCGCGCGTCTCAAAGAGCCCGTGCGCGAGGAGATCCTCGAGGCTACGAAGCGCTTGGAGGAGGCCCGCCGGAGCAAGGACGCCGACGCTGGGCGCGGCCGCCTCGAGAAGCTCGACCGCTTGCTGGACAAGCACCTTTCGTTCGGGCGCAAGTCGGCCTTTCGGGAGTATGTCGAGAGCATTGGCGTCGCCGTGATCATCGCGCTTTTTTTGCGCGCATTCGTGGTGGAGGCCTTCAAGATCCCCAGCGGCTCGATGATCCCCACTTTGAAAGTGGGCGATCACCTCTTCGTAAGCAAATTCATCTATGGGATCCGTATTCCCTTCACGCGCATCAAGTTCTTCACGCGGAGCCCAAAGCACGGTGACGTGATCGTCTTCATCTTTCCTGGAGACGAGAGCAAAGATTTCATCAAGCGGGTGGTCGCCATTGGCGGAGACCGGGTGGCCGTGCGCAACGACGTGATCACCGTCAACGGCAAGAAGGTGATGCAGCGACGGCTGGGTAAGGTGCCCTGTCGCTATCGCGACAAGGACGAACATGGCATGTTTTCGCCGATCAAGAGCTGCGTTGCCCTTGAGGAGCAGCATGGAGAGAATACCTACCGAGTGATTCACGACGCTATCGGGCCGGCCATGCCCGATATGGCAGAGGCGTTGATTCCCAAGGGCCAGGTCTTCGTGATGGGCGACAACCGTCACAACAGCCACGATGGTCGAGCCTGGGGCACCGTGCCCTTGGAAAACATCAAGGGCAAGGCGCTCATCGTCTGGTGGTCCAGCGATCCCGACGGCATTCGCTGGAGCCGCTTCTTCGAGCTGGTGCACGGTTACGACGTCGACGTTCGTAACCGCTCGATCCATGATGGGCTCGCGCCGGATGAGTTTCCTTAGGCGGAGTTAGGGTCCCTTTCCTCGGAATCGCGAGGGGTAGGCTCTTCTCGCGAGTTCCAAGGTCCTCGCGGCGGCGGCGAGCTGTCCTACCCTAAGCTGAGCTTTGGCCAATGCCCGAAAATACGAAGGTGTCTGCTGGCAGCGCAGGGCGCGCTTCAGTGTGGCGACGCCAGCCTTGCGGAAACCCAAGTCCAACTGCACATGACCAAGGTTGAGGTGGGCTGCACAGAAGTCTGGTCGTAGGGCGGCGGCCAACATCAGGTGGCTCTGCGCCAGATAGAAGCGCCCTTGGCGCGCGTAAACGGCGCCGAGGTTTGTGCGTGCACGTGCACAATTGGGCGCTTGTGTGACGGTCGTTCGCCAGAGGGCCTCATTGCTCACCCAGTCGCTGCTGCGAAAGGCGGTCAGCATTCCCAGGGTGCCGAGGAATGCCAGCACCAGGGTCCCGCGCAGACGTACACTTGCAAGCTTCTGTAGCCCCCAGAGTAGAGCAGCGCCGATGAGAGGCGAGAGCAGGGCGAGGGGCAGATAGAGCCGATGTTCAGCGGCGAGTTCGTGGTGCACAGCAAGAAGATGGCTCGAGGGAAAGAGCAAGGCGAAATAGCCCAGGACGAGGGCGGCCAGGGCATGTCTCTTCTTCAGCAGCCACCATGAGGCAACTCCGAGGAGCAGAAGCAGCGCAAGGAGCGCAAGGGCAGAGCGGGGCTCCGAGATCGCCGTCGACAGCTCGAAGGCGCGTGGGCTGTAATCTGCTTGTTGCTCCACGGGGTAGAAGATCTGCTCGAGGTAGCGCCAGTGCACGCGGGCCACGGTCCCCAGATGTGCGCCGACGTTGGCCCCCCAGAGTTCGGTTCGCGTGGAGGAGTTGCGTGCGAGCAGCGTGAAGAGGCCGAAGGCTGCAGATACCGTGAAGAGAGGGGCCAATCGAAGGCTGACTGCACGGAGGCTGTCCTTGATTTCCCCCCGGTTCATGACCCCTTCAGCGAAGAGCAAGACCACGGGCAACATGATGGCAGATTCATGGGAGAGCAGGGCACAGAGCAGCAGCAGGGGGCTGAGCAGCAAGCTCCATCTGCTTTGACGCAGATAGCAGAGCACAGCGAGCAGCGAAAAGAACGCCATCAAGAGATCGCGCCGTCCCGAAATGTACGAGACCGCCTCGGTTGTGATGGGGTGCAGCAAGAAGATCAGCGCTGAGAGCAGCGCTAGGTGTCGGTGGTGTGTGAAGTGCCGGCGTGTCAGCTGGCTGACGAGCAGGAGCAGGAGCAGCGCGCAGGTGGCGTGGAGAACGAGGTTGTGCAGGTGGTAGCCTACGGTGCGTTCGCCCCAGAGGGCGTGATCGAGCATGAAGCTGATGTATCGCAGTGGTCGGCCCGTGCAGACGTTGTTGGCATCGAGGCGGAAGAGTTGGGGGATCTTGTCAAAGCCTCGATGGCAGTCGTTTTCCACGAGGGTGGGGATGTCATCGAAGAGAAATTCACCCTGAAGGGATGCCCCTTGGCTGATGAGCGTGAGCAGGAGGAAGAGAGCGAAGAGGCCCAGGGTGGTGCGTTTGGTGGGCCAGGAAGGCTCAGCCATGGCCAGGTGTTTGTTCCTTGGGTGGATCGATCAACAAGAAGAGGTCAAGGGAGACGAAGGGGATGCG
>JAFCZD010000563.1 GCA_019314525.1 Deltaproteobacteria bacterium | reverse complement strand
CAGGGCTCGGTTATCCGGCAAGGAGGTGAGGTAGCGGATGTATTGGCCGTCATTCAACGAGCCAAAGGCTGGGGCTAAGTGCACGGTGCCGGCTGGAGTCCCATTGGTCGCCCAGGGAGGGCCAAGAGAGAAGAATAGGGCCCAGTCGCCCACGACCTCCATATCGACAGCGGTTCCCGTGAAGACGTCCGAAGCGGAGTCGTCCGCGCGGTCCATGGCAAAAACGTAAGGTTGGCCCGTCGATTTCGCGGGATCGAAGGCATAAAGGGAGATCAATCGCCGAGCACCCAGGGTGACGATTTTCAGCGCTTGAAGTTTGATGTCTGCTGGCCAGGCTCCATTGGGAAATGCTTTTGGTGGCACGATGGTAACAGGTCGGGTATGTGCAGCGCTGCCATCGCTTCGCCATAAGGCGTTGTCCTTGGTGATGTAGATCAGTTGGTCCCGGTCGAGGGCGTAAGTCGGCAGGTTCCAGTCGGGGGCGAGTACAGGCGGGCCCAAGTCCACAATGTCTTCTGCTGTGCCGCCCAAGGGCAGGACTCGCAAGCGGTGTTCGGTGGAGCCTGCAGATGTCCCGCTGAAATAGAGCTTCTTCGAGCCGTAGATCGGCGGGACCCATGTCTCAGGGTGGATAGGCAGGAGCGCGGTGTGGGCTTTTGTGCCATCACTGCTGAAGACCTCTTTGCGAAGTATCGTGAAAAAGAAGGCGTCACCTGTGGGGGAAGCCGCATCTCGGGGAGCTCGAATAAACGCTTGTGGGCCCTGAAGCCGTGCATCTTCAAAGGCGGGAGCATAGAAGTCGAAGAGGTGACTTCCCATGAGCACCTCAACTCCATCACCGTTTTCACCTCCTAGGCTGATGACCAGGGAGGGGCTCGCCGTGGCGTAGGCCCCGGTGGCGCTGGCCACGATGAGGCGTTTCGTGCCATCGCTCAAAGCCATCGTCTCAACCCAGCCAACACTACCCACGGTGCCGTCACGTCCATCATGGGCCAGCGTCACCCCCTGGGTCTTGGTATCCGCCTGCCAGAGCACAGCGTGATGCTCGGTGTCGTCGGCTTTGGTCCCGCCCCAAAAAGCCGCCCCTGATACCACGGCGATGTTGGGGCGCTTCAGTGGACCTGTGATATCTCGAAACTCAGCCAGAGACGCGGTGCCTTCGGCCGTGCCGTCGGTTCGCCAAAGCAGGTGGTTAGCCACGGTATTCCGGTACGAGCCTTCCGCTTGAGTAATCAGAAAGGCCACGTCGCCATCGGAGCCACACACGAAGCTCGCAGCTTTGCCCGTGAGCGTATTCACGAGCACACGGCTGCCGGCCACCGTGCCATTGGTGATCCATAGCTGAGTCTCTCCGAGGGGAGATCCGGCGATGGATGTCTTCTCGATCGGAAAGACGATGCCCTTTGGCGTGGGGCATCCTGGCAGTTCATCGAACCGTATTGGTAACGCGTAGGTGCCGGTAAGGGTGCCGTCCGAACGCCACCAATAGCGCGAACTGCGAAAATAGACCAACCCCTTCGCCATGAAGAAGTTGGGCGTGACAAAGAACTCAGAAGCGCTCTCTGCCGCGATTTGGACCGTGCCCGCCCCTGTGCCGTCACTGACCCACACCCCCACATCGGAGCTCTTCGTCCCTCCCACGAAGAAGGCGCGCGCGCCATGGGCGAAGACCGAACGATGGATTCTAGCCGAGAAGCCGCTCTTGATCAGAGTGGGCGAGCCCGTGAGGCCATCGCTGAGCCAAAGACCGCCTCCGAGCACATCACGGATCAGAAACGCATTTGGCCCAAGTTGGGCGATCGTAAAGTCGTTGGCTTCGATGCCGAGGGGATGGAGCTGCCCGTTGGCGTCGATTCGTGTCACCTCGTCATCATTGGCGAGCACAAAGAGTTCGTCTCCGGAGAGCTGCCACTGCCCGATGTGTCTGGAGCCCGCTATGGTGGGATAGGATCGCGTCGTCTCGGCATCAACATCGTAGCGAATCATTGTGTTGGAAAAGTGGAAGAGGGCCCGGCCCGCGGTGACGATCTTGTGGTGGGAATAGCCATCTGCTGAGATCGCCGTATTCCAGGAGGCCTGTTCGGCAAGGGTGTGCGTCCCCTGGATGCTGCCGTCGCTGCGCCATCGGAGCTTTTTGTCCACGGACACTATCAGGGTATCTCCAACCTCATGAAGCGCGACCTCTGGGTATTGGAGAGGGGGGGCACTCGGCTCGCGGATATCCCTGATTCGGGCTAGCTGCTCAATTTTCGCGGTCTTAGGGTCAAGGCCGAAAAGCCAAAGGGCTGTGCCATCATTGCCCACGTAGAAGATCTTACCACCCACGCTCGTAGGGGCGTTGTAGCGGAGGAGGGTATAATGCTGCCGCCCGTCGGCGAGAAAGGGTGCCGGGCCGCGCATGGTATCTACCAAGAGACGGGCTTCATCCAGGCAGCCGGGCGTACCCAACGTGCAGGGTACGGGTGGCGCGTCTCCCCCGGCATCGTCAGTTAGAGAGGAATCTGCCTGGGTTTCAGCAGCGTCAATTTCGGCTGTGAATTGGTCTGAAGCTGCGTCTGCCTTGGGTGGAGATCCAGAGCACGCGGTGGTACCAAGATGCAAGAGCAAGAGTCCCCAAAGAGCCGCTTTGCATGGACCCATTTCAAGGTTCATAAGCATCATTTTCCACCCCAACGTCCACAGAGTTCGGCGACCTCGCGGGCGTCGAACGCCTTCCAGGGCGAACCCTCGGTGATATTACCTTGGGGGTCGCTGCGATAATGAGTGAACGCCACGGGAACACAGGTGGCAGGGCATGAAGCGCTTTGGATGAAGACATAATTCAATTCACCCGAGGGACTCACCCCCACGCAGGAGGTGGATCCTCCTAGGTAATGATCGCAGCTGGCTTGTTCAACGCCGGGGAGGCCTCCGTAGTCTGCGATTAAGGCTGGGCAGCTCAAAACCCCAGAGAAGTTGAGCACCAGGATCTGGAGCGGATCAATGACCAGACCTATCTTGGCGCCATAGCGTTGGTTCAGACATGCCCAGGCCGAATAACTGCCATCTTGCATTGCCGCCAAAGTGCTCTCGTTGACCTCAAGGACCACTTTCCCCGGAATATAAGAGAGGCGGGCTCCCACGGCTTCAATACCCGGGTCTCGTTTCCAGATCTCCAAGAGGTCTCTCTCGAGTCGTTCATAAACGCATGTTCTTGCAGTCAAGCGCGGCGGGTCGGAAAAGCTCAAGGCCAGCTCTTCCACCACGCGATTGCTTCGTGGGGTCGCCGCCAACTCTTCATCCGTCGCGCTGCCACAGGCACCTGGCGTTCCGGCATCGGGTGCGGGTGTTGGGCAGTCGAAGGGGTCTTTGAAGGTGACGTCTGGATATGGAGCAATATAGAGGTCACCCAGAGCCCTATCGGTTTCTTGGGCGGCATCAAGCCCAGCGTCTTGGTGTGAATCGGCGCCGCTATCGGTCGGGACTGAGCTATCTGTGGGGCTTGAGCCATCCTCTAAGACGGCCAAGCGCACATCCCCGCAGCCGATGCACAGACAGAGGACAATCGATAAATAGATGCTGTTCACGGATCCTCCATCACAGGGGGCTTCGTTCAGTTTCCGATACGCCGCTCTCGGCGAGACCATGTTCCAATACCCGAGAGCTGCGGTTGGCCCCGACTCTAGCGCATCTCTCGCGTGAGCGAGGAGAAAGCTGTCGCACCCGCGCCATGTGGCCTTATCTAACTCCATCGTCCCTTACATGCAGTGCAGTGGCGTTTCGTGAAGAGGAAATTCCCCGCTTTCACCTTGGTGGACTCGCAACGTGGGCACCGCAGGCCGAAGAAGAGCCGGGCGTTTTTTGTGCCCA
>JAFCZD010000562.1 GCA_019314525.1 Deltaproteobacteria bacterium | reverse complement strand
GCTGACCAGCTACTGAGCGCCAACTCGTACCAGTGCATAGCCTCTTGGGTGAGGTCGGATTGCAAGTGCCTGGCCTCTCGATGCCGCTCCATGGCCAACTTGGCAATCTGCGCCGTGCCCTGGTCGGCGCACTGTGAAAAAGACCTTTGGGGATGACGCCGCAAATGCACCCTCAGTCCGTGCACCGCCGCCTCGAAGCGAGGCCCACCCCACGGCGCCTGAAGGTGCACCGCCTTGAGCGCCCCAAGATGCCACCAACACGCCTGGGGTGCCTCGGGTTGAGCGCGGATCAACGCTGAGTAACTGCGCAGCGCCGAAGGTCCATCGCCCATGGTTAGCTGCGCATGCGCGAGGGCTTGGAGCTTTGCCACGGTCATGCGCGCTGGAACCGTAAGCTCTGGGCTTGAACTCGGATTGAGCTGCAGAGGGTAGAAAAACTCCACTATGTGGTCTGCGCCAGAAGGCGGATAGCTCACCTCTGACACCGCGCGCACTAGACAACTGTGCAACACGTTGTCACCGGCGGATGAGCGGCGCACCTCCGCTTTCTCAGTGACGCCGCTCCCGTTGATACGTCCCCACAAAACGATGGTGCCGCCCAACCCAGGCTGGCGCCCGAGAGCCTGGCGATAACACGCACGATACGCGCCCATGTTGTAGCGCAATGAGCGCAAGAGGGTCTCCTTGGGCAACCTGGGGGCAGCTCTGCAGGTAGAGCGAGAGCGGAGAGAGGGCACGCGCATCCGACACTTGCTGCTCTGACATGCCCGCTCTTGCTCACGCCTATGCTGGTCGGCATCGAAGTCGTTAATGCGCAGGGTGGGCGTCTTGAGCATGACATGCTGGCGAGAGACCTCAGGTGGTAGCCGCAGGCAGCGTCGCCATCGCGCCTCTTCGGTAGCAGGCGCCTTAGGTCGGCTGGGCACGCGATCCGGAGGGCCTTGGATCGAAGGTGAAAAACGAATCGTCGCGTCAAAGCGGGTGATCACCTCTCGCGCCTCCCAGAGATGCATGCCTTTGAGCACGCGCGCGCTGCACTGGCGAAGCAGAGCCTCGCCATGCCCGCCATCAGGCATGGACACACCGAACACCCGCACCTGCCCCCAGACGCCCACCTCTCCGGCGATGCGCACCATGCCAGCGAGATTGCGAGAGCCCACATAACGCGCCCAGCGGTAACACTGCTTGAGCAGGGCGCTGCGACCTTGCAAGGCGCGCGTGATGGCACGCTTGGAGTGGGCGTAGGTCAACAGCCGCTCGGCGATACGCGGCCCGTAGCTCAGGGGCTGCAGGGAGTCGGAGGAGAACTCGAAGATAGTCCTGCGCACATACAACACCTTGCCATCGCCACCGCGGCAGGTGAGAGGGGGCAGCGGCACCGCAGGAGGGGCGCTAAATAGTGGCTCGACGTTGGTGTGCACCACACTCAAAGCCCCCCTGATGCTGGGAGCAGGCTCCAAGAGGGGCGCCATCTTCTGGGCATAGTGATGGGCAACACCCTCCCAGAGGTCTGCGGCGAAGAGCCCTGCCGCGAAAGAGAGAAGCAGAGCGAGAAGCGTGGCCAGCCGGTCGAAGCGCACCAGGTTGGGCAGGCTCATGCCAACGGCGATCAGCACCGGCAGCATGGCGAGCACGAGCCAAGGTGGCAACGCTCCGGCGAGCAGTCCGTGACCGAGAGCGATACTCGTGGCGAAAAGGGCAAAGACCGCCCAGCTCCTGCCTTGGACAAAGGCTACGCCAAAAACGATCAAGGGGAGGGTCGCCAGGGCGGCGACCTCATCAAAGACAGCCACCGCGAGGGCCACCGCTGTCGTCAAGAACAGCGCTGTGACCTGCGCCCATCGTGGAGATTCACCCATGCCCTCTTCGACACTGGACAGGCGGATTGGTTCCGCTGAATTAGATTCCCATTTTCACGGGCATGACGAGGACGCATGGGTTCCCATTTTCACGGGAATGACGAGGGCGCATGGATTCCCATTTTCATGGGAATGACGTTCTGCTCAGCCGCGCTTTCCCTTGCGCACAGGCCCCTGACGCCCCTTGCGGATCTTCTTGCCCTTGCCGCCCTTGCCTCCTTTGCCGATGAAGGCGCTGAAGAATCCCCCTCCGGGCTGCTTCCGGCTGCGGGCTGGTGTGGATCCATCTCCGGGCCTGTCCGATGGCACACGCTGATCCCCTGATGGACGCTGATCCCCTGATGGACGCGGATCCCCTGATGGACGGCGATCCCCTGAAGGGCGATCCCCTGAAGGGCGATCCCCTGAAGGGCGATCCCCTGATGGACGGCGATCCCCTGAAGGGCGATCCCCTGAAGGGCGATCCCCTGAAGGGCGATCCCCTGAAGGCCGATCCCCTGAAGGACGGCGATCTCCTGAAGGATCTCCTGAAGGACGGCGATCTCCTGAAGGACGGGCGCCGCTGGGCGCGCCTGAACGCGAGTCTAATTGTGTGAACGCCACAGGCTTTCCGCGAAGAAAGACCATCTTCTGGTTGCGTGCCAGAGAGGCCGCGGCCTCTTCGGACACGGTCACCGTAAGAGACTGGTCTTGGAGCGAGATCCGACCGATGGAACGTCCGGGCACGCCGAGCTCGTTGGCCAGAGCGCCCACCACATCAGCGGGGCCAATGCCATCCGAGCGCCCCACCCCGGCGCTGAGGGTCACCTGGTTGGCGTCTGATGAATCGTCGCGGTTCGTCTTCGGCCGACCGGGTCCACCCCGAGGGGGCGCTCCAGGTCCGCGAAGCCTGCCGCCTGGCCGACGATCGGTCCGACGCTCGGACCTTTCTGATCCGCGCTCAGGCCGACGAGCCCATAAGGGTGGCTCCTCACTGGCCGCCGCTTTGATGTCCAGGTGACGATCCTGCATCAGCAAGCTGAGGGCCGCCGTGGCCAAGCTGTCTGCGGTCCACTCCCCTTCACCCAGCGCGAGCGCCTCGACCAACGCTACGGCGTTGTTGTTGTTTTTGTGCTTCAGGGCTGCCTGAAGGTCTGCTTCAAGATCAGCGCGCTGCCGCCGCACAATCTCGGCATCCGAGGGCACGGGGTGGGGGTTGATCCGGGTCTTGATCAGCTCTTCGATGCGACGCAGCAGACGAAAATCGCGCCGCTTGACCAGGCTGATAGCGATGCCTTTACGACCTGCCCGTCCTGTCCGACCGATGCGATTAACGTAGACCTCAACCTCATCTGGAAGGTCGAAGTTGATCACATGGGTGAGGTGCTCGACGTCGATGCCGCGGGCAGCAACATCTGTGGCCACCACCAAGTCAACCCGGCGGGCACGGAGCCCAGCGAGCACCTCCTCGCGCGATGCCTGGCTCATGTCTCCATGCAACGCCTGGGCGTTGAAGCCTCGATGACGAAGAGCTTCGGCCAGCTCGTTGCATGTCACCCGTGTGCGGGCGAAGACAAGCGTGGCGCCTGCGTCCTTCGACTTGAGCACACGCGCCAGCGTATCGAGTTCGTGTCTAGGGGGCACATCAATGCGATATTGCTCGATATGCTCCACCACCAAGTTGTGCTGCTCCACGTGGATTTCGGTGGGCTCATCGAGGTAGGTCTCAGCCACTTTGCGAATAGCAGGAGGCATGGTGGCAGAAAAGAGCGCCACCTGCCGGGTGTCAGGGGTGGCCTCGAGAATCTGCGTTACATCGTCGACGAAGCCCATGCGCAGCATCTCATCGGCCTCATCGATGACAGCGATCTGGACGCCAGAGAGGTCGAGGCTTCCACGGGTGAGATGGTCGATCAACCGCCCAGGCGTGCCCACCACGACGTCCACACCACGGCGCAACGCCGTGAGCTGCGTGTGATAGGGCGATCCACCATAAAGCGTAACCATCTTCAGGTTGAGCGCGCTGCTATAGGATTGAAGCGCGGCCGTGATCTGGAGCGCAAGCTCGCGCGTGGGCGCGAGGATTACGGCGCGCACACCTCTGCCACCTCGGCTGAGCAAATCCAATAAGGGCAGGCCAAACGCGGCCGTCTTGCCCGACCCTGTACGCGCCCGACCCAGAAGATCACAGCCCTCGAGCAGAGGTGGAATCGCCTGGGCTTGAATGGGCGTGGGTGCGCTGAAGCCCAGCTTCGTCACCGCGGCGACGATGCGCGGGTCGAGGTTGAGGTCGGCGAAGGTTGGTTGGTCCGATTTAGATTTAGATTTAGATTCGGATTCGGCGGATTCGGCGGATTCGGCGGATTCAGCGTCTGACATGGCACCCTCTCGCAGAGACTTGGCAAAGTGTCAAGCAGTTGGCCGCTTTTGGCGCCCTCTTGGGACCATGATGACAGGCCAAGCCGAGATGATTCGATAGATGTGGGCCTTTACTTGATTTTCTTAATTTAGTTCACGGGTTGACCGCACAGCTACTCGGCTGCTATCTCGGCTCCGATGCGACACCCAGAATGCCTCGCAACGCTTGTCGACCTAGGAATTATCCAGGAGGTTGTGCGCCCGCTAATGAGCGGCAAGGAGGCACAGATCTACCTCGTGGTCTCCGATGACGAACTGCGCGTAGCCAAAGTCTACAAGACGGCTCAGAACCGCAGCTTCCGCCAACGCGCCGAATACACCGAGGGCCGCGCCGTACGAAACACCCGCACACAGCGCGCCATGAGCAAGCGCTCTCGCTTCGGTCGCGCCCAAGACGAGGCCAGCTGGCGCTCGGCCGAAGTCGACATCATCTACCGGCTCCACGCCGCGGGTGTGCGGGTGCCCGAGCCCTACCAATTCATTGACGGCATCCTGGTGATGGAGCTGATCACCGGCCCCGACGGCGACCCCGCGCCGCGTCTGGCCGATGTGACCCTCGATCGCGCCGAGGCAGGTGCGGTCTTCGCGACGTTGCTCTCGGCGGTGGTCAAGATGCTCTCGGCGGGGGTCGTCCATGGTGACCTCTCTGAGTTCAACGTGCTCATGAGCCACGATGGCCCGGTGGTGATCGACTTCCCTCAGGCGGTGGATCCAGCGCGCAACCAGAACGCGCGCAAGCTGCTGTTCCGCGATGTAGACAACCTCAACCAGATTCTGCTGCCAGGGCAACGCCGCCTCCGCTATGGGCCCGAACTCTGGAACCTCTACTCACGCAGTGAGCTGACGGCCGATACACAGCTCACCGGCCGCTACAAATCATCAGCAAAGAAGGCTGACACCGAGGCCGTGCTGCGCGAGGTCGAAAGCGCCGCCCAGGACGCCGAGAGGCGGCGTGAGGCTGAAGGCCCCTCGCGACGGAGGCGCCGCAGGGGAGGAGGTGGCGCGCAGCCTGCCCATACACCTGTGGTGGAGATGAAGAATCCCCCAAGAGGCGTACTCGCCAATCATGTGGACGATGAGACGACAACGACCACCCCAGAGGGGGTGCCTGCCGCCCGCAACCAGAGCACACCCAAGCGCGACACGCCCAGGCGCGACACACCCAAGCGCGACACGCCCAGGCGCGACACGCCCAAGCGCGACACGCCCAGGCGCGACACACCTAGGCGCAACTCGCCCAGGCGCAACGCGCACAACCAGAGCGCGCCCAGGGACAACAGGGACAGGGACAACACGCGCAACCAGGGCTCGCCAAGGGACAACAGGGACAGGGACAACACACGCAACCAGGGCTCGCCAAGGGACAACACGCGCAACCAGGGCTCGCCAAGGGACAACACGCGCAACCAGGGCTCGCCAAGGGACAACACGCGCAACCAGGGCTCGCCAAGGGACAACACGCGCAAGCGCAACACCCCAGAAGTAAAACCTGCAACCTCGGACACCTCCCCTCGCCCTCGTCGGCGGCGGCGGGGCCGAGGTCGGGGTCCAGGTCCCGGCACAGGCCCTGGCACAGGATCTGGACCTGGCAAGGCGGTGGCATGAAGGAACGCAAAACACGGGCCGTGCTCGCCAGCCTGCAGCAGTCTGGCGTGAGCGATGACGAGCTCAACTCGTCGATGGACGAACTCGAGCGGCTCGCCTCAACCCTCGGCTTGCAGGTGGTGGCTCGCATCACGCAACGCCGGCGCGGCGCAGGCGCGGCCACTGTACTCGGCGCGGGTAAGCTCAAAGAGTTGGCTCGACTCACAGGTGGAACAGGCTGTGTACCGCTGGGTGCCACGAGACGCCTGAAAGGCGCCAAGCCCGCTGAAGATGTGGACGAGGCGGAGCTGGACGCTGAAATCGATGGGGAGTTCGGCGAGGCCGACGGCGAGCCTGAGAGCGACCTAGAGAGCGATGCTCTAGACGAGGC
>JAFCZD010000561.1 GCA_019314525.1 Deltaproteobacteria bacterium | reverse complement strand
CCCCCCAGAGGGCCTCGAATGCGGTATCCGTTGCGATGCTGCTCTGCTTCCATGTGAACCCGTCGAAGTGGAAGAGCTGATCCGGTGAGTGGTCGTCCACCATCCAGATGTCTTGTGAACTCGAACCCCAGATGCTCCTGAAGCGGACGAGGCTCCGTGTGGAGGGGTTCGGCTCAACAGCCCAGCTCACGCCATCAAAGTGCAGGAGCGTGTTTTCACCCGCCGCCCAGAGGTTATCTTCGCTTGTTCCCCAGAGCGCGTACAGGTTCTCCAGGGTGCCCGAGACCTCTTTCTCCCAGCGTCCATCGGTATTTTTGCGCAGGATTGTCCCCCCATTGCCCACCGCTCGCAGCGAGCCCCCAGGCGCGCGGAAGAGCGCGTTGATGGTTTCACTCGAGAGGCTGCCCAGAGCAGACCAACGCCCCTCGAAGCGTAGCGATATGCCATCAATGCCTGCGGTGATCAGCCCCCCTGAGGAGAGGCCCCACCCGCCATACAGGGCACGCCCTGGGGGCATGGCGTCCTTGAGTGAGCACCTCAAGGGTTACAGATCAAGGCGGGAGGGTCAAACGGAGCTAAGTCAGCGGGTCTAGATCGAGAGCTGCTCGAAGAAATCGTTGCCCTTGTCATCCACGAGGATGAACGCGGGGAAGTCCACGACCTGGATTTTCCACACAGCCTCCATGCCCAGCTCCTCGTAGTCGAGCACTTCAACCTTTGTGATGCTCTCCTTGGCGAGGATCGCCGCGGGTCCACCGATGGAACCGAGGTAGAAGCCGCCGTGTTCTTGGCACGCGTCTGTGACCTGCTTGGTGCGGTTGCCCTTGGCGATCATCACCATGGAGCCGCCCTGCTGCTGGAAGAGGTCGACGTAAGGATCCATGCGCTGAGCTGTGGTCGGGCCGAAAGATCCCGAGGCCATGCCCTTGGGAGTCTTAGCTGGGCCCGCATAGTAGACGGGGTGTTTTTTGAAATACTCTGGCAGGCCCTCGCCAGCATCCACGCGCGCTTTGAGTTTGGCGTGGGCGATGTCACGCGCCACCACCATGGTGCCCGTGAGAGAGAGCCGCGTCTTCACGGGGTATTTGGCTAGCTCGGCGATGACTTCATCCATGGGACGGTCGAGGTTGATCTTCACCACCTCATCGGACTCGCCTGGGGCTGCGTCACCTACGAGCAGTCGTGCGGGGTCGCGCTCCATCTCTTCGAGCCAGATGCCCTCGCGGTCGATCTTGGCCTTGATGTTGCGGTCGGCCGAACAAGAGACCGCCATGCCCACAGGGCAAGACGCGCCGTGGCGTGGCATGCGGATCACGCGCACGTCGTGGGCGAAGTGTTTGCCGCCAAATTGTGCGCCGAGACCGATCTTCTGTGCTGCTTTGAGCAGCACCTGCTCCAGGTCACGGTCACGGAAGGCGCGTCCATGTTCGTTGCCTGTGGTGGGTAGGCTGTCAAGGTAGCCCGTAGAGGCGAGCTTCACCGTCTTGAGGCAGGTCTCAGCCGAGGTCCCGCCGATGACGATAGCCAGGTGATAGGGTGGGCAGGCCGAGGTGCCGATGCTCTTCATCTTCTCTGTGAGAAAGGGCACGAGGGTCTCAGGGTTGAGCAGCGCCTTGGTCTGCTGAAAGAGATACGCCTTGTTGGCCGAGCCGCCGCCTTTGGCCACAAAGAGGAAGGAATAGCTCGCGCCCTTGGTGGCGTAGATGTCGATTTGTGCCGGTAGGTTGGTGCCCGTGTTTTTTTCCTCGTACATCGAGAGCGGCGCCACCTGCGAATAGCGCAGGTTATCCTTGGCATAGGTCTGATAGATGCCACGGGAGAGTGCCTCTTCGTCTTCACCGCTGGTGAGCACATCCTGACCACGTTTACCCACGACCATCGCCGTGCCCGTGTCCTGGCATGTGGGCAACTGGCCCTCCGCCGAGATCACCGAATTCTTCAGCATCGTGCGTGCCACGAATTTGTCGTTGGGTGAGGCTTCATCGTCGCGGAGGATCGCCGCGACCTGCTCTTGGTGGGCCGGGCGCAGGTAGAAGGAGACATCGTGCATCGCCTCCTGGGCGAGCAGCGTCAGGCCAGCGGCCTCCACCTGCAGAAACTCTTTGTCACCGAGCTTCTGCATTGAGACATGTTTGTCGGTGAGCTTGCGGTAGGAGGTCTCGTCTTTGCCGAGCTCGAACATCTTCTGGTATTTGAATTCGGGCATCTGGTCCTCGCTGTTCGCTGTGGGTCGTTTCTCGAGAGCGAAGAGTAACGCTCCGAGGCCTGCACGTCACGGGTTACCCAGGAACACGAACTCAGCTTCGGCCGACCCACCTCAGCTCAGGGTTGGATGATTCGTCGCGCGCGGGAAAGAGTCTCGACAATGGTAAACATGCCCGAGACGCTGCCAACAGCGAGCCTATCCCCAAGGTCAAAGTGCTCGAGGCAGGTACCGCAGACCAGAAGCTCTACGCCAGCCTCTTCGAGGCTCTTGAGCTGGTCGAGCACCCCCGAGCCCTCCGCGACCAGCTTTGCGCCAGCGTTGACGAAGAGCAGGTGTGAGAGCTTTCCCCTAAACTCCAGCAGTGTGCCAAGAAAGGACGCCATAAGTTTCGCTCCGAGCTCCTCGTCTCCATGGCCCATGCCCTCAGAGGAAATGAAGGCCACCCATTCATGTTCAGTTTCGCTCGCGGGGATAAGGCTCGCCGCGGAAGGATCTGTCCGACCGAGAGGGTTCATCTCGAACTCCTTTTGTGCGCCCAAGAGGGCGACCAGTGAGGACCTTGCCACAGAGGAGTACGTGACGTCAGAAGCGATCAATAAAATCATCAAGAAACCCCTGTTGAGATCCGTTGAGAGGAATGAGGAGAAACATCGATGGTCAGCTCAAAGAGTTCTGGGGCTTGGCTCGCGGAGGATCTTAATAACGAATTCAGCCGCGTCTCCAGCACCAAGATGGCGTCCAATCGCTTGCTCTCGGGCTCCCTCTCCGCTTCAGCGCATCGTGCTCAAGTGGTCGTTCTCTTGGGCCCCCAGGCAGGTCGACGCTTC
This sequence comes from Deltaproteobacteria bacterium, assembly GCA_019314525.1. Classification (GTDB taxonomy): domain Bacteria; phylum Myxococcota_A; class Polyangia; genus JAFCZD01. The sequence continues at coordinate 824 of JAFCZD010000561.1, read as the reverse complement.
CCCATCTCCCGGCGCTTGCTGATTGGGCGCTCCCCCTTGGTGCAGATTCAACTTACCTCCGACGATATCTCTCGCCGGCACGCCGAGATCGTGCTGGTGGGTGAGCATTGTGAGTTGCGTGATCTCGGAAGCCGTAATGGTGTGGCGGTCAACGGTGTGCCCGTCACCGTCCAACGTTTGGAGTTTGGCGACCGTATTCGCGTGGGGGATGAGACCTTGATGGTCTTCACGCCCTTCGACAATGTGGAGGAGCGCCTCCTTCAGATGCAACGTCTTGAATCCATTGGTCAGCTCGCTGGCGGAATCGCTCATGATTTCAACAATCTACTGTCGACGATTCTCGCCAGCACGAGTTACCTCCAGGGGCTCGGCGCCATCTCCCTGAGTGATGAAGACGTCCAAGAGTGCCTAGCAGATGTGCGTGAGGCCACGGAGTGGGGAGCACAACTTACACAACAACTCCTGGGTTTTGCGCGAAGTGGGGCGATTACTGGTGAAAGTGTCGATCTGGGCAGCCTCTGCCAGGAGGTGGTGCGCATGGTGGAGCGTACCTTTCACCAGAGCATCGTCGTTGAAACACATTTCGACGCCGACCTTTGTGTAATGGGGGACCGGGGCCAGCTTCATCAACTTGTGATGAACCTTGGGATCAATGCTCGTGATGCCATGCCCAAGGGAGGGACCCTCAGCTTGCGCCTATTCCGTCGCGTGATGGGGCCAAGTGACACCGCGAACCTTCATCCATTGCGGGAGGGACCTCATGTGGTCCTCGAGGTGCGGGACACAGGCGTTGGCATGAACGACGAGACGCGACAGAAGATCTT